>JANNLM010000313.1:0-7837 GCA_031396825.1 Gammaproteobacteria bacterium
GCACAGGTACGCGGTGGTCAAGCCGGCCCGGCGGCGCGCGATGCGCTCCGGAAACGCCCAGGCGATGGCGCGGCCCAGCTCGTTTTCATCGGGACGGCCCTCGCCCTCGACCTCCAGCATCCGCAGCAACTGGCGCACCGAGTCGCGCACGCGCGAGCTGTCGCGCGCGCGGCGCAGGGCGGCCGCGGCGTCGGTCGCGTCGGCGCCGCGCTCCTCCAGCGTCGCCGCCAGCCAGGCCGCGGTCTCGGCGAGCCTGGCCTGCTGCGCGAGCAGCAGCATGTGTGCGAGCCGCGGCGAGGTCGGCAGGCGCGCGAGCTCGCGGCCGTGCGCGGTGATGCGCCCGCCGGCGTCGAGCGCGCCCAGCTCGCCCAGCAGCTCGCGTGCGTACGACCACGACGCCGGCGCAGGCGGGTCGAGCAGCGCCAGTCCTGTGGGATCGGCAATGCCCCAGGCGGCCAGCTCGAGCGCGAAGCGCGTGAGGTCGGCCGCGAGGATCTCCGGCGTGTCGTGCGCCGGCAGTCGTCCGTGCTGCTCCTCGCTCCACAAGCGATACGCCGTGCCGGGCCCGAGGCGCCCCGCGCGGCCGCTGCGCTGCTCTGCGGACGCGCGCGATACGCGCAGCGTATCGAGGCGGTTGGCGCCCGCACCGAGGTCGAAGCGCGCGGCGCGCAAGTAGCCCGAGTCCACGACGGTGGTCACGCCCTCGACCGTGAGGCTGGTCTGCGCGATGTTGGTGGCGAGGATCACCTTGCGCCGCCCGTCGCGCGCGGGCATCAGCGCGGCGTCCTGCTCGGCGCTGGAAAGATCTCCGTACAGAGGATGCACCGACACGCCGCGCGCGCGTTCCTCGACGATGCGCTGCGCGTCGCGGATCTCGCGCGCGCCGGGCAGGAAGGCCAGCACGTCGCCCTGCGTTTCGCCGAGCGCGACAAGCACGCCGCGGCCCATCGCGTCACCGATACGCTCGTCGGATTTCACCGGCCGGTAGCGCACCTCGACCGGATGCAGCCGCCCGCTGCTCTCGACTACCGGCGCGCCGCCGAGCAGCCGCGCCACGGCGGCCGTGTCGAGCGTCGCCGACATGACCAGCACGCGCAGCTGCGGATTGAGGTTGGCGCGCGCGTCGAGCGCCAGCGCCAGCGCGAGGTCCACCTCGAGGCTGCGCTCGTGGAATTCGTCGAAAATGACCAGGCCCACGCCCGGCAGTTCCGGATCGGACTGCAGGCGGCGCGTGAGCAGGCCCTCGGTGATGACTTCGATGCGCGTGCGCCCGGAGATCTTGCGCTCGAAGCGGACCTGGTAGCCGACCGTCTCACCGACGCTCTCGCCGCGCAGGTCCGCCATGCGCCGCGCCGAGGCGCGCGCCGCGAGGCGCCGCGGCTCCAGCAGCAGGATTTTCCGCCCCGCGAGCCAGGGCTCGTCGAGCAAGGCCAGCGGCATCAGCGTGGTCTTGCCCGAGCCCGGCGGCGCCGACAGCACGGCGCGGCCCTCGCGCGCGAGCGCGGCCTTCACGCCGGGCAATGCTTCGAGGACCGGCAGATCAGGTAGGTCGGGCAGGGGCCGCCCCGTCATTCGAAGATCACCATCGCGCCGCATCATATGATGCTGGCCCATGAATCGAGTGCTGCAAGACCTGGTGAGCCTGCTCGACCTCGAGCCGCTCGAGGTCAATATGTTTCGCGGCCAGTCGCGCGACCTCGGCGGCAAGAGCGTCTACGGCGGCCAGGTCATCGGCCAGGCGCTGGTGGCGGCCGCGCGCACGGTCGAGGGCGCGGTACCCCATTCCCTCCATGCGTATTTCCTGCGTCCGGGCGACATGGCCATGCCGATCGTCTACGAAGTGGACCGCGTGCGCGACGGCCGCACCTTCACCGCGCGACGCGTGCAGGCGATCCAGCACGGCGAGCCGATCCTGTCGATGATCGTGTCGTTCCAGAAGCCCGAAGCGGGCCTGGAGCACCAGGTCGCCATGCCGAAGGTGCCGCCACCCGAGGAGCTGGAGTTTTCGCACGTGCTGCGCATGAAGTGGGCCGACGCCGAGAGCGGACTGCCGGATCGCGCACGCGTCGCGCTCGGCCGCGATCTCGCCATCGAGTTCAAGCCGGTGAATCCGTGGAACCCGCTGCGCCCGGATAAGCGCGAGCCGCGCCAGGACATCTGGATGCGCGCCGCCGGCAAGCTGCCGGACGACCCGCTGCTGCACACCTGCGTGCTGGCCTACGCCTCCGACTTCAACCTGCTGTCCACGGCGCTGCTGCCGCACGGCAAGTCGTGGTTCTCGCGCCAGATGATCGTCGCCAGCATCGACCACGCGCTGTGGTTCCACCGCGACGTGCGCGTGGACGACTGGCTGCTCTGCTCGATGGACGCGCCGACCTCGGGCGGCGCGCGCGGCTTCTCGCGCGGCACCATCTTCGATCGCGCCGGCCGCCTGGTCTGCTCGGTGACGCAGGAAAGCCTGATGCGCCTGGTGCCCGAATGAGCGAGATCGAGCTGCACCGCAAGCTGCTCGGCGACACAGTGCGCAACGACGCGCTCGGCGCGGCGCTCGCCCGCGTGATCAAGCCCGGCATGACCGTGGCCGACATCGGCGCCGGCACCGGTTTTCTGTCGTTCCTGGCGCGCCGGCTCGGCGCGACGCACTGCCACCTGTACGAATACAGCGGCGCGCTGGCGCTGGCGCAGGAACTGGCGCGGCGCAACCGCATCACCGGCCTGACCTTCGTCAACGCGCATTCGAACGAGGTCCGGAAGCCGCCGAAGGCCGACGTGGTCATCTCCGAGACCCTCGGCAACTTCGCGCTCGAGGAAGGCCTGCTCGAGACGCTGGTGGACGCACGCCGCTTCCTCAAGCCCGGCGGCATGATGCTTCCCGCGGCGCTCGCGCAATTCGTCGCGCCCGTGGTCCGGCCGCGCCTGCAGGATGGCATCGACGTGTTCGCCGGCGTCGGCCACGACCTCGACCTCGCGCCAGCGCGCGAAACCGCGCTCAACAACATGTACGTGCGCACCGTCGAGCGCGCCGACCTGCCGGGCGAAGGCGCGGTGCGCGAGTGGGATCGCATCGACTTCTCCCCCGCGCGCAAGCCGCCCTCGAGCCAGCGCAAGGGGCTGGTCAGCTGGAGCGACCTCGGCGGCAAGACCGTGCACGGCTTTGCGCTGTGGTGGCAGGTCGAGCTGGTGGACGGCATCGCGCTGTCCACCTCGCCGCTCGCGCCGCCGACGCACTGGGAGCAGGTCTACCTGCCGCTGCTGGCGCCGGTCACGCTCGCCAGGGGCCAGGAGCTGGATCTCGCGTTGAGCTCGAGCACGCGCGAGGGCGTGCGACTGGTGTGGGAGACGCGCGTGCTCGCCAAGGGCAAGCCGGTGTCGAGCCAGCGCCAGGACCTGGCGCGCGGCCGCCTGTAGTCAGCCGAGCATCAACCGCCAGCTGATCGCCGCGATCGCGCCGACGGTCAGCGTCGCGCGCAGCCTGAAGTACCCCGGGATCGTGTCGAGCGTGCGCTCGCGCCAGTAGTCGGCGAGCAGCTGCAGCAGGAACACCAGCGCCAGTCCGGCCAGTTGGAACGACGGCGCGATCACCATCGTGATCCAGGTAAACAACAGCAGCGCCGAGGCGATGAACACGCCGAGGATGCCGTTGGGCCCCTCGATGGCGGACAAGGCGAAGCCCCAGAACGTGCCGGCGAGGAACGCCGCCAGCAGCGTGACGTAGTGGGTCCAGGCGCGGTCGAGCCAGGTCGGCGCGCTCAGCGGATCCAGCGTGAGCCAGAGCGGCCCGATCACGAAGGGCACGAGGCCCGCGTAGCCCAGCAGAATCACGATCGGCGGCAGCCGCATGGTTCCCCCTTGGTCAGCCCATTCTGAGCCAAGTCACCGGCCCCGTCAGGGCAGGCCGTCGGCCGTCGCCGCAGGCTTGCCCGATTCCGGGCACAACGCCTTGATCTGCTCGCGGATGATCGCGCCGAGCCGGCGCGCGCCCTTGCCGACCAGGTCGCCGCCGGCGTGGATCAGGTACAGCGTCGCGTAACGCTCGGTGCCCTCCCGCATCGGCACCGGCTTGAGCTGCCCGCTGTCGAGCTCCTCGCGGATGCTGTCCTCCGGGAACCAGGCGAAACCCAGGCCCATGGTCGCCGCGCGAATCGAGGTGGCCTTGTGCGACACGGTCCAGCGCTGCGTGGCGATGACGTTGGTCGCGCGCACGCGCTTGCTGCCGGTGTCGCGAACGATGAGGTGGCGATGCGGCTTGAGGTCGGCCGCGACCACCGGCCGGCCCAACTGGTGCAGCGGATGCGAGGGCGCGGCGGCCAGCACGAAGCGCACGTTCATCAGCGCCTCGCCAACGAAGCCCGGCGGAATGGTCGGACCGATCGAAATGTCGGCGCGCCCTTCGGTCATGGCCTCGACGTTGCCTTCCAGCACCGTTTCGTAGAGCTCGATGCGCGTCTGCGGATGCTCCTCGCCGAACGCCGCCAGCGACTTGAGCAGCAGCCAGGTCGGAAACACGATCTCCACCGCCAGGCGGATCTCGGCCTCCCAGCCGGCGGATAGCGACTCCGCCGCCAGCTCGAGCCGCGCGGCCTCCTCGACCAGCGACTTGCCGCGTACGTACAGGATGTGGCCCGCGTCGGTCAGCTGCGCCTTACGGCCCTTGAGCTCGAACAGCTTCACACGCAGCAGGCGCTCCACTTTCTGGATCGCGTAGCTCAGGGTGGACTGGCTCTTGTGGAGTTGCTCGGAGGCTTGCGCGTAACCACCTGATTCCACTACTGAAATAAGTGCCTTCCATTGCTCGAGCGAGATCCGGGGTCCGGCCATTTACATCTATCCATTCGATTAATACAGGCCAAATCTTCCGCTTTTTTATCGAACAGTTCAATAGTTTAATGGCTCCACCCAAACAGGAGACAGCCATGACCACCATCCTCAAGATCAACTCCAGCATCTACTCCGGGAGCGGCCAGTCGAGCCAGCTCGCCAGCCAGTTCGTCGACGCCCTGCTCGAGCGCGAGCCCGGTGCGCGCGTCATCGAACGCGACCTCGCGCGCGAGCCGATCCCGCACCTGGACGCCGCGCGTTTCCAGGCGTTCCTGACCAAGCCCGAAGAGCGCTCGCTCGAGCAGCAAACCGTCGCCGGGTTCTCGGACGGCCTGATCGAGGAACTGCGCCGCGCCGACGTCGTCGTGCTCGGCGTGCCGATGTACAACTACGGTATCCCGACCCAGCTGAAGGCCTGGTTCGACCACATCGCCCGCGCCGGCGTGACGTTCAAGTACACCGAGCAGGGCCCGGTCGGCCAGCTGACCGGCAAGAAGGTCTACGTGTTCGCCACCCGCGGCGGCGCGTACGCGGGCACCGCGCGTGACAGCCAGACCGCGCACGTGCGCGAGTTCCTGGGACTGCTGGGCATGAACGAAGTCGAGTTCACCTACGCGGAGGGCCTGGCGATGGGTCCGCAAGCCCGCGACACCAGTCTGGCGCAGGCCCGGTCCGCCATTCAGAATCTGGCTCCCCCCGCCCGGTTGGCGGCGTAATCCCCTTACCTGGAGAACACCATGAACAAGCTCTATCCCTTCGCCGACCTCGCCGGCCGCATCCTGATCGCCGCGATTTTCATCGTCGCCGGCTACGGCAAGATCGCCGGCTACGCCGGCACGCAGGCCTACATGGAATCGCAAGGCGTGCCCGGCGCGCTGCTGCCGGTGGTGATCGCCACCGAACTGGGTGGCGGCATCCTGATCGTCCTCGGCCTGTTCACGCGCTACGCGGCGCTGGCGCTGGCCGGTTTCAGCATCCTGGCCGCGCTGCTGTTCCACGCCAATTTCGGCGACCAGATGCAGCAGATCCTGTTCATGAAGAACTTCGCCATGGCCGGCGGCTTCCTGTTCCTGGTGGCGCACGGCGCCGGCGCGCTGTCGCTCGACGCACGGCTCGCGTCGAAGGCAACCCCATGACCGCCCGCACGCTCGCCCAGGTCATCGAGTCGGTGCCGACCTCCGACGGCGCCGGCGTCAAGCTGCGCCGCAGCCTCGGCTCCTCGCATTCGCTGCGACTGGATCCGTTCCTGATGCTCGACGAGTTCTACTCGGACAACCCGGACGACTACCTCGCCGGGTTTCCACCGCACCCGCATCGCGGCTTCGAGACCGTGACCTACATGCTGGACGGCCACATGCAGCACAAGGACAACTTCGGCAACACCGGCGACCTCGGTCCCGGCTCGGTGCAGTGGATGACCGCGGCGCGCGGCATCGTCCATTCCGAGATGCCGCAGCAGTCCGAGGGCCGCATGCGCGGCTTTCAGCTGTGGCTGAACCTGCCGGGCAAGGAAAAGATGAAGCCGGCGTCCTACCGCGACATCCCGGCCGAGCAGATCCCGACCGCGCCGCTGGCGGACGGCGGCGAGGTGCGCGTCATCGCCGGCTCGCTCGATGCCGGCGGCAAGACCGTGCATGGGCCCGTCAACGGCAAGGGCGACAAGTCCACCAACCCGCTGTACGCGGACGTGCACCTGCCGGCCGGAGCCACGTTCAGCGCACCGATCACCAAGGGTCACAACGCCTTCCTGTACGCCTATGAGGGCAACGCCTCGATTGGCGGCAAGCCGCTGCCGCACCGCGCGGCCGGCCTGCTGTCGGATGGCGATGCGGTCACGGTGCAGGCCGGCGCCGAAGGCGCGCGCTTCCTGCTGCTGGCGGCCAAGCCGCTGCGCGAGCCGGTGGTGCAGTACGGGCCGTTCGTGATGAACACGCGCGACGAGATCGAGGAAGCGATCTACGAGTACAACATGGGCACGCTGGCGCTCACGGCTGACGAGATCCGCAAGCACGAGGCGGAGCGGTCCCGGCGCGCGTGAAGACCCACCGCAAGGAGGTGCTGGTCAAGATCATCGGCGAATAGGCACAATCGGGGGCATGTACAAGTCCCTGCGCGCGCAGACGCTCAAGTACTGGGCCCGGCCCCACCAGCGCGTGCCGACCGCGCCGATCGAGACAGCCGCGGCCTGGCGCGGCTCGCACATGCGCGAGCATCCTGAGCTGTGGACGTTTCAACTGAGCGCACCCGAGATCGAGGAGCTGCACGCCGCGCAGAAAGCGGCGGCCGCCAGCGGCAAGCCGCTGCGCGAGATGACCGCCGCCGACTTCCCGCTGCCGACCCTTGCTGCGCGCATCGCGCGGTGGCGCGACGAGATCCGCCGCGGCCGCGGCTTCGTGCTCATCCGCGGCGTGCCGGTCGCGCAGTGGACCGAAAAACAGTCGGAGACTTTTTTCTGGTGCCTGGGCCACCACTTCGGCATCCCCGGCGCGCAGAACCCCGAGGGCGACCTGCTCGGCCACGTGCGCGACCAGCGCACCGGCGAGGACGTGCGCTACTACCGCACCAACAAGGAACTGGCGGTGCACACCGACGCCGCCGACTTCGTCGGGCTGCTGTGCCTGCAGAAGGCCCGGTCCGGCGGACTGTCTCGCATCGCCAGCTCAGTGGCCGTGTTCAACGAGCTGATGCGCGTGAAGCCGCAGCTGGTGCCGCGGCTGTTCGAGCCGGTGTGGTTCGACACCAAGGGCGAAGGCGGCGTGCGCGCTTTCCCGATCCCGCCGTGCCGCTATTCCAACGGCGAGCTGCGCACCTTCTGGCAGAGCGACTACTACCGCACGGTCAACCGCATCGAGCACGTGCCCAAGCTGACCGCGCAGGAACAGGAGCTGCTCGACAGCTACGACGGCATCGCCAACTCGGCGCAGTTCCACCTCGACATGGACCTCACACCCGGCGACGTGCAGCTGATTTCCAACCACACCATCCTGCACGCGCGCACCGGTTTCGAGGACTGGCCCGA
>JANNLM010000316.1:0-6493 GCA_031396825.1 Gammaproteobacteria bacterium
CCATGCCCTCCTCGCGCAGGCGGTTGACCAGGTCGATCAGCACGATGCCGTTCTTCACCACGATGCCGGCGAGCATGATCATGCCGATCAGCGCGATGACGTTGATCACCGAGCCGGTCAGGTACAGCGCCAGCACCGCGCCGATCAGCGCCAGCGGGATGGTGAACAGGATGACGAACGGGTGGATCAGCGACTCGAACTCGCTGGCCATGACGAGGTAGACGAGGAAGATCGCCAGCGCGAGCGCCAACTGCAGCGAGCGGAAGCTGACTTCCATCTCCTCGCTCTGGCCGGCGACGAGGGCGGCGACGCCCGGCGGCAGCGCGACTTCGCCGATCATGCCTTGCAGCTCGGTGACGGCATCGCCGAGGTCGCCGTAGACCAGGTTGGCGGACAGCACGACCACACGCTCCTGGTCGAGGCGCCGGATCTCGGACGGGCCGGTGCGCAGCGCCACGTCGGCCACCGACGACAGCGTCAGCGGCCGTGCGGCGTCGGGATTGATCACCAACCCCTGCACCGCGGCGATGCTCTCGCGATCCGCCTCGCGGCCGCGCACCAGCACGTCGATCTCGCGGTCCTCGAGGCGATAGCGCGTCGCCACCGTGCCCTGCACCGAGCGCGCCACACGCGCGGCCAGGTCGGCGGTGTTGAGGTTCAGCGCGGCGGCGCGCTCCTGGTCGAACACGATCTGCAGCTCGGGATGGCCCGGCTTGAGCGAGGTTTCGACTTCGGTGTAGCGGTCGGACGCCAGCATCCGGGTGCGCAGCTGCTCCGACACCTTCTGGATCGCGTCCAGGTCGTAGCCGGCGACCTCGATCTCGAGCGGCGTCTTCAGCGTGAACAGCGTCGGTCGCGTGAAGCGGTAGGTCAGGCCCGGCAGGCCGTCGAGCCTGGCGCGCAGCTGGTCCATCACCGCGCCTTCCTGCTCGTAGGCGTCCGGCTTGAGGGCGAGGTTCAGCACGCCGAAATTCTCGCCGCCGGTGTCGGCGCTGGTGTCGAGCCGGTTGCCGGTACCGGCCACCGAATAATTGGCCGACAGCGCTTCGTTGCCGCGCACGGCGGACGACAGCTGCTGCAGCGTGGCGTCGGTGCGCTCCAGCGGCGTGCCGGGCGACAGCGTCACCTCGGTGCGGAACTCGCCCTGGTTGAACGGCGGCAACAGCTCGACGCCGATGCGCGTCAGCAACAGCAGCGACAGCAGGAACATCGCGGTCGCGGCGCCAACCACGGCCCCGCGGTGCTGCAGCGACCAGGCCAGCACCGGCACGTAGCGGTTTTCCATCGCCTTGTAGCCGCGCTGCCAGCCTGCGGCCGCCGGCTGCAGCACGGTGCCGAGCAGCCCGGCGAGGCCGCGCCCGAGGACCCACACCACGACCAGGCCGACCAGCGCGACGTACATGCGCAGGAAGCCGAGCTTGTGGGCGCGGCCGCGCTCGGCCCAGGCGCGCAGGCCGGCGGCGTAGCGCGCGCGGCGTTCCTCACCGAAGCCGGCGATCGGGACCAGCACCAGCCGGATCGCCCACGGGATGATCACTTCGAGCAGCCAGTAGCGGACCAGGCCCAGGATCCAGCGGATCTGCCGCAGCAGCCAGGCCAGCGGCTTCAGCGCCGGCTCGAACGTCGGCGTGTGCTTCATCGGCGCGCCGAAGCCGGCCATGGCCTGCGCGCGCGTGACCGCGGGACGGCCCTCCGGCACCGGCTCGGTGCGCGCATCGCGCGCCACCAGCATCGGCGTGACGGTGAAGGAAACGATCAGCGAGAACAACAGCGAGCCGGTCACGACCAGGGCCTGGTCGGAGAACAGCTGGCCGGCGATGCCCTGCACGAACACCATCGGGAAGAACACCGCGATCGTGGTCAGCGTCGAGGCCGTCACCGCGGCGACCACTTCCTGCGCGCCGGTCACGGTGGCCTGCGCCAGCGGCATGCCGGCCTCGTGCTTTCGCGTGATGTTCTCGAGCACGACGATGGCGTCGTCGACCAGCAGGCCGATGGCGAGCGCGATGCCGCCGAGCGACATGATGTTCAGCGACACGCCGGCGCCAAGCATGACGTTGAACGTGGCGATGACCGAGATCGGGATCGCCACCGACACCACGGCCGTGATCCAGGCGTTGTGCAGGAACAGGTACAGCACCAGCACGGCCAGCAGGCCGCCTTCCAGCGCCGCCCACATGACGTCGTCGATGGCCTGCTTGATGAACACCGACTGGTCGTAGAGCGTGGTGATCTGCAGGTCGCCGGACAGCGCCTTGCGGATGGTGTCGGCGCGGTTCAGCGCACCCTCGGCCACCGCGACCGCATTGGCGTCGCCCTCCTTGTACAGCGCGATCTCGACGGCTTCGGCGCCGTCGATGCGGATGATGGCCTCGCGCTCCTTGAAGCCGGCGCGCACCTCGGCGATGTCCTTGACGTAGACCGAGCGGTCCTGGCGCGTGGCGACGATGGTGTCGCGGATCTCGTCGAGGCTCTTGAACTGGTTCAGCGTGCGCACCAGGTACGACACCGTGCCTTCGTCCACGCGGCCGCCGGAGATGTTGGCGTTCTCGGCGCGCAGCCGCTCGGCGATCTGCTCCAGCGTCAGGCCGAGCTGCGACAGCCGCGACAGGTCGACCAGTACCTGCACTTCGTCCTCGAGGCCGCCCGAGATCTTCACCGCGGCGATGCCGGGCACGCCTTCGAGCATCTTCTGCACCTGCTCCTCGGCGACCCGGCGCAGGCGCTTGAGCTCGGCCTCGCTCGCCGTCGGCATCATGGCCGCGGGCGCGGCCGCTGCCGTTGCCGGCGCTGCCTCGCCGCCCTCCTTCTTGGCCTCGGCCTTGGCCCGATCGCGCGCGATCTGCTCGGGCGACTTCAGCGACAGGCCGAGCCGCACGATCGGGTCCTGGCTCGGGTCGAAGCGCAGCACGATCGGCCGCACCGCTTCCTTCGGCAGCACCAGCGCGTCGAGTTTCTCGCGCAGGTCGAGCACGGCCATGTCCATCTCCGTGCCCCAGTTGAATTCGAGCGTGACGTCGCTGCGGCTGGCCTGCGACACCGAGCGCACCTGGCGCACGTTCTTGATGACGCCGACCGCTTCCTCGATCGGCTTGGACAGCAGCGTCTCGACCTCGGTCGGCGCCGCCCCGAGCAGCTCGGTGCGCACCGTCAGCGTCGGGTACGACAGGTTCGGCAGCAGCGTGACTTCCAGGCGCTGCAGCGAGACGAAGCCGAACAGCATGACGGCGATCGTCAGCATGGTGATCGCCACCGGCCGGCGCGTGCTCAGCTCAATGATGCCCATGGGGCCGCCCTCGGCTTAGTTGGCGGGGAGCGCGGCTTGCGCGGTCGCCGGCGGCGCGGCTGCGCCGGGGGCGTTGACCACGTGGACCTTGGCGTCGTCCTTCAGATTGGCCTGGCCCGTGGTGACCACCTGGTCACCGGACTTGAGGCCTTCCAGCACCTCGTAGTTGTAGCTGTCGGAATAGCCGACCTTGATCGAGCGACGCTTGGCCTTGCCGTCGGCGACCAGGAACACCGACTGCGCGGCGTCCTCGGTCAGCACGGCGTCCTTGGGCACCAGCGTCGCCGCGTCGCGGCGGTCGTACAGGATCTCGACCCGGCCGAACATGCCGGGCTTGAGCTCGCGCTGGTTGCCGGCCATCGCCACGGTCACCTTGACCGTGCCGGTGGCGGCGTCGACCACCGGGTTCACGCGCAGGATGGTGCCGTTGAAGCTCTTCTCCGGCCAGGCGTCGAGCGACATGGTCGCGACCTGCTTGGGCGCGAGCTTGTGGATGTCGCGCTCGGGCACGTAGATGTGCGCGTGCAGCGTGTCCATCTGGGTGATCTTGAAGGCCTGGCTGTTCGGCTGGATGGCGTTGCCGACCTTGATGTAGCGGGCCGAGACGATGCCGCCGATCGGGGCGCGGATCTCGCTCTCGCGCAGCGTCAGCGCCGTGATGTCGTAGGCGGCGCGCGCCGCGTCGAGCGCGAAGCGCGACTGGTCGTACAGGTCCTTGCTGATGAGATTCCTTTCAAAGATGCGCGTGTTGCGCTCGAAGTTCTCCCGGGCCTTGTCGGCCTCGGCCTTCGCGCGCGCGGCCTCGAGCTTGAGGCGGTCGGTCTCGAGGCGCGCCAGCACCTGGCCGGCGCTGACCCGCTGCCCTTCCTCGGCGAGGATCTGCTGGATCACGCCGCTGGTCTTGGACAGCACGGTGGCCTCGTCCTCGGCTTCGAGCGTGGCCGTGCCGCGATACGCGGCGTCGATCGGCCCGACCGTCACCTTGCCCACCTCGACCGGGACGGCGGTCTCTTCCTTCTTTTCTTCTTTCTTGGCTTCGCCGCAACCGGCGAGCAGTGCGACGGCGAGCAGTGCGCTGCCAGCGCGGACCAGGGAAATGTTCATGACGCGGATCTCTTTATTGGAACGCCCGGTTCCGAGCCCCGGGCGAAGTGGGCTGAGTTTACTCGGCGCAGGCCGCGGTAGCGGCAATCGACCCGCCACCGGCCGGCGCGGCGGCCGGGACCGACACCTGCCGCGGGCGGGCCGGCAGGGCCGGCAGGCTCACGCCGTTGCGCACCGTCGCCAGCATTTCAGCGCGGATCACGCGCAGCGCGGCGTTGCCTTGCGCGGCGATCGCCTGGCCAAGGCCGACGGTGGTCGGGGCCTTCGCGTCCCCGGCGGAGGCGGCCGGAATCAGGCAGGACAGGGCGACCGTGGCCGCAACCAGTGTGGATTTCATCGTCAGCTTGCTCATGACATACCCCTTGTTGAGTTGCGACTACCTGTTACAAGGCCCGTGCCAGCTCGACACTTGACGCAACTCGTTGATTTGATTGACTCGGAGCCAGTGGCCTCGGGAGCACACTGAACGATCTGGCGACCGTCACCGATTAATGGTTCAAATGGCGACCCGCGTAGCCCTTTGCACCATTAACCGATGACTCCGAGTCTGAGTGTGAGATGCGACAGGGTCCGAAATGGTTGCGATGGCCGCTGAAGCGGCCTGCTAGGATGCGCGCCCTTCGCCACTCCCAACCCCCGGATTGCCCATGCAGATCGCCGTCAATTGCGTCGCCTACATCCACTACACGCTGAAGGACGACAGCGGCGCGGTGATCGATTCTTCCGCCGGCGGCGAGCCGCTCGCGTATCTGCACGGCGCGGGCAACATCGTGCCGGGCCTGGAGAAGGCGCTCGACGGCAAGCAGGCCGGCGAGAAGCTGTCGGTGAAGGTCGCCCCGGAGGAAGGCTACGGCGTGCGCGACGAGGCGCTGGTGCAGCAGGTGCCACGCCGCTCATTCCAGGGCGTGCGGGACCTCAAGGCGGGCATGCAATTCCACGCGCAGACCGCGCAAGGCCCGGTGGCCGTGACGGTGACGAAAATTCACGGCGACATGATCACCGTGGACGGCAACCACGCCCTCGCCGGCGTGACGCTGAACTTCGAGGTGGAAGTGACCAAGGTGCGTGAAGCGACCGCCGAGGAACTCATGCACGGCCACGTGCACGGCGCGGGCGGGCACCACCACTAAGGGTCGCGCCTGAGAGGCGCTCCCACAACCGCGGCTTACTGCTCGACTTTCCCCGGGCGCGCCACGAAGCGCCGGTCCCAGTCGTCCAGCGCGTCCTTGAGCCGCAGGTCCTGCCAGATCACGTACGGCTTGGTCCCGAGGCTGCGGCCGGTATCGGTCGAGGCGAAGTCCACGTTGGTCGCCAGCCGCAGGGGGCCGATGTTCACCTCGGTGCGGCCGTCCTTCTCGCGCTTGAGCCGCGGGTCGCCGGTGTGGAGCTTGCCGACGTAGTCGCGCAGGTCGGACGGCACGAAGGTCGCCTCGAACAGCCGGTCGTTGAAGAACTCAAGCGTCAACTGGCCGGGCACGTCGAAGTGCGGGAATGCCGCGACCACGATCGTGTCGGTGTCGCGTGGCGGGTACTTGCTGCTGTCCGCCGGGCGCACCGGCGTCACGCTGTACTTGAGCTTCTGGCCGTCGAGCGCCGCGCGCACGGTGCCGACGGAGTCGTAGCTCTTGAGCGGGCCGATCATGGCGACCGGGTCGGCGACGACTTCAGTGAACTTCTTCGTCTCGGGGTGCGCGCCCGGCGCGATCACGACCTTGGCGGTGTACAGCACCGAGAAGGCGACGAACAGCATGGCGAGGATGGCGAGCCAGCGCAGCGGCTTGGCGTTCTTCCACCACGCCGGCGGCTCCAGCCAGTGTTTCTTTTCTTGGGTTGCCATGGCGGTGTGTCCCTGGGTCAGGTCAGATTATGCCGGAAGGCGAGGTAGTCCTCGGCCGACTGGCGGACCGCCTCGATCATCGGCAGGTGGCCGATGCCCGGCATCAGGATCACCTGGGCCCCGGGCATCATCGCCTTGAGTGTGTCGGCACCTTTGGGATTCAGCGCGCGGTCTTCCGTGCCCCACACGATCAGCGCCGGCGGGCGGATCAGC
Organism: Gammaproteobacteria bacterium; assembly: GCA_031396825.1. Taxonomy (GTDB): domain Bacteria; phylum Pseudomonadota; class Gammaproteobacteria; order Nevskiales; family Nevskiaceae; genus JACPFV01. Next base: position 6,441 of record JANNLM010000316.1, read on the forward strand.
GTGAACAGCGTCTCGACCGCCTGCTCCCGGCCCAGCGCGCTGAAGATGCGCGA
>JANNLM010000317.1:0-2880 GCA_031396825.1 Gammaproteobacteria bacterium
AGACGCTGGCGCCGGCCTTCGGCGACAAGCCGGCCGACCTGACCGAGGAGAACCTGCAGTCGCGCTGCCGCGGCGTGATGCTGATGGCGCTGTCGAACAAGCACGGCTACCTGGTGCTGAGCACCGGCAACAAGAGCGAGATGGCAGTCGGCTACGCGACCCTTTACGGCGACATGGTCGGCGGTTTCGCGCCGCTCAAGGACGTCTACAAGACGCTGGTGTACCGGCTGGCGCGCTGGCGCAACGCGCTCGGCGAGCGGCCGCCGCCGGCGAGCGAAAGCGGGCTGAACTGGGCGGCCCGGGCGAAGAAGGTCATCCCCGAGCGCGTGCTGACGCGCGCGCCGTCGGCCGAGTTGCGGCCCAACCAGACCGACCAGGATTCACTGCCGCCCTACGACGTGCTCGACCGCATCCTGCAGGCCTACGTCGAGGAGCAGCGCTCGATCCCCGAGATCGTGCGCACGGGTTTCGCCGAGGAACTGGTGCGCCGCGTGGCGTCGCTGGTGCGCAAGTCGGAGTTCAAGCGGCGGCAGAGCCCGCCGGGACCGAAGATCACCGAGCGCGCCTTCGGGCGCGACCGGCGCTACCCGCTGACCGCCGTCTACGGCGACGTGTAGGTCGGCAATCCCTTGCCGACATCGCCCGGCGGCATGGGAATGCCGCCCTACGGCTAGTCGTTGAGAGGCGTGGTCTGCGGCGAGTCCGCCGCGAGCGGTTCGGGGATCGGGTCGGGCGGGGGGCCGAACACGCCACCCGGGCGCTCGACCGCCGGCGCCGCTTCCGGCACGGCAACCGCGGGGTTGGCTTCGCGCAGCTTGCGCACTTCGTCGGCCTGCACCGCCAGCCCGGCGTCGCGGTAGCTGCTCTCGAGCAGCGTCAGCGCCTCGGCCGTGGCCGGGGCCCCGGGGTAGTCGGCGACGATCTTCTCGGCGCGTCGCGCGGCGGCCACGAAGGCGCCGCGGCGCACGTAGTACCTGACGATGGACAGCTCGTGCGAGGCGATGCGGTTGCGCAGGTGGACCATGCGCAGGCGCGCGTCGCCGGCGTACCTGCTCTTCGGGTAGCGCTGGGTCAGCAGCGAGAGGTCGTCGAAGGCGCGCCGCGAATAGCCGACGTCCTGGCCGGACGAGTCCACGATGCCCTCGAGCATCGACTCGCCGCGCTGGAAGTTGATCAGGCCCTTCAGGTAGTGGACGTAGTCCACGGCCGGGTGGCGCGGGTGCTCCTTGAGGAAGCGGTCGGCCGTGCCGATGGCGCCGTCGGAATCGAACGCGCGGTACTTGGCGTAGATGCTCTCGAGTTGGGCCTGGGTGGCGTAGTCGGTGAACGGGTAGCGCAGCAGGATGGAGTTGTAGCGGGCGATGGCGCCCTGGAAGTCGGCCGTGTCGAGGCTGCGGCGCGCGAGCTTATACAATCCGTCGGCCTCGAGGCGCAGTTCGCGCTCGCTCTTGGCGCCACGGAACGGGTTGGACTGCGGCAGGTCGTCGTCGGAGCTGCAGGCAGCCAGCGCCAGTACCAGCGCGACCAGCGTCGCGCGCCGGAGAATGAGGTTCATGGGGAAGGATCGGATCGAAACGTGAAACGGCCCAAAATTATAACCGAGCCCCTGCACAAGGAGTTCGCCGTCGAAGCCGCCACCGTGCCGCCGGAACTGCACGGGCTGCGGCTGGACGCCGGCGCCGCCAAGCTGTTCGACCGCCACTCCCGGTCCAAGTTGCAGTACTGGATCGCCACCGGGAACCTGCGGGTCAACACCCGCATCACCACCAAGGGACGCCACAAGCTGCGCGCCGGCGACGAGCTGCGCCTGCGCGCGCCGGTCCCGCAGGCGTCCCGGGTCACCCCGCAGAAGATCGGCCTCGACATCGTCCACGAGGACGCCGACCTGCTGGTGCTGGACAAGCCGGCCGGGCTGACCGTGCACCCCGGGGCGGGGCGCCCCGACGGCACCCTGCAGAACGCCCTGCTGCACCGCTATCCGCAGACCGGCCGGCTCGACCGGGGCGGCCTGGTGCACCGGCTCGACAAGGACACCTCCGGGCTGCTGGTCGTGGCCCTGTCCGAGCGCGCCCTGCTGCGGCTGGTCGAGGCCATGTCCGCCCGGCGCATCCGCCGCGAGTACGACGCCCTGGTCAACGGCGTGGTGACGGCCGGCGGCACGGTGCGCGCCGCGGTCGGCCGCCATCCGCGCGACCGCACCAAGATGACCGTGCTGGCCTCCGGCCGGCCGGCGGTGACGCACTACCGCGTGCTGGAGCGCTTCGCCCAGCACACGCACCTGCGCGTGAAGCTCGAGACCGGCCGCACCCACCAGATCCGCGTGCACCTGAGCTACAAGCGCCACCCGGTGCTCGGCGACCCGATCTATGGCGGCCGCGCGCAGCGCGGCGCCGGCCTGCCGGAAGCGCTGCGCCAGAAGATCGCGGCGTTCCCGCGCCAGGCGCTGCACGCGCGCGAGCTGGAGTTCGTGCACCCCATCACCGGCGCGCACCTGACCTTCGTGCGCGAGCCGCCGGCGGATTTCCGCGACCTGCTCGAGGCGCTGCGCGCCCACAGCCGCGCCGCCGGCTGAGCGGCCGATGGACCTCATCGTCCCCGACTGGCCGGCCCCGGCCCGCGTGCGCGCGGCGATGACCACGCGCGCGCTCGACGTCGCGCGCCCCGAGGACCGCCGCCGCCTGCGCGAGGCCTTGCAGCTGCCCGCCGAGCCGGGCTGGCTGAAGCAGGTCCACGGCACTCGTGTGGAGCGGCTGCCGACGGCGGCCGAGCGCCCCGAGGCCGACGCGAGTTACACGACCGCCGCCGATACGGTCTGCGTCGCCCTGGCGGCGGATTGCCTGCAGGTGCTGTTGTGCGACGACGCCGGCAGCGTGGTCGCCG
>JANNLM010000322.1:0-7983 GCA_031396825.1 Gammaproteobacteria bacterium
GTTCAAGCCGTTCCGCGGCATGGAAGAGCTGACCAGCTCGAACGAAATCAGCTTGATCGAGCGCCCGGTCACGTCGGCGACCGGCATCTACGCCAACCGCCAGTTCCTGATGGGCGTCGGCTACAAGGGCCTGCTGATGGGCGACACCCTCGGCTACCAGGCGCACCTGATGCAGCTCGGCGCGGCGAACAGCACGAACGAGGGCACGTCGATGGGCGTGCGCACGTACTTCGTGCCGGTCAACGCAGACGGCACCACGATCCACGCCGGCCTGTCGTACAGCATCGACGGTGAGCCCGGCCGCGGTGGTTCCACGAACACGACCAACCGGCCGCAGTATCCGTACGCCGGCCGTCGCGGTCCCGTGATCCGCTTCGGCGATGCGGGCGGCGCGAGTGCCGCCAACAGCGACGACCACCAGAAGACGCTGGCGCTCGAACTCGCCGGCGCCATGGGGCCGTTCACGGCGCAGGCCGAGTACGCCACCGCCACGCTCGAGAATGCGGACGCCGTCACCGGCGACGCCAAAGTGGATGCCTACTACATGCAACTCGGCTGGTTCATCACCGGCGAGAACTCCGCTTACAAGGCCGACCGCGGCGCCTTCGGCAAGCCGAAGCCCCTGGGCGAGAATGGCGCGCTGGAGCTGGTGGCGCGTTATGAGGCGATGGAGAACAAGGACGAGGACGCCACCAACAACATGTGCGCGATCGGCACCGGCCTGGCCACCGCCGGCGGCGTGGGCGGCGAGACGGCGTGCGAGATCACCCTGATCACGGCGGGCCTGAACTGGTACCTGAACCCGAACGTGCGCTTCATGCTGAACTACTACATGGGCGAAGCGGACGTGGGCGTGGGCACCGACGAGCCCGACGCCATCACGCTGCGCACGCAGCTGAGCTTCTAAGAAGTCGCAGGAAAGTCCGGCGGCGGTGACGCCGCCGGACCCTTTTCCAGAAGCCTCTTGTCGAGCCTTCCGGAAAGGGGAGATGATGTTGCCACCCCGCAAAAAGCCCTGACGCCGAGCCCATGAGCCAAGCTGCCGAAGCTGCGCCTGCGTCCGCCGGGGCCTATGCCGAACCCGCTGCGCACCTGCGCTGGCGCCACCTCAAGGACGCCATGGCGCGGCGCGTGGTCGGCATCGGCGGCGTGGCGGTGCTGGGCTCGCTGCTGCTGATCTTCGTCTACCTGCTGGTTGAAGTGCTGCCGTTGTTCGCCTCGGCGCGCGCCGACGCGCGCTCCGAGTTCCAGATCCCGGGCGCCGGGGCAGGCACGCTCCATATGGCACTCGAGGAACAGTCGGAGATCGGCTTGCGCGTCGATGCGGCCGGCGAGGCCTCGTTCTTCGACCTTTCCAGCGGCGCCGTCCGGGAGAGCGTCCGCCTGCCGGTGGGTGATCGCGGGATTACCGGCGTGACTCGCGTGGCGCTGGACAAGGAGGAGCTCGCCGCGGGGCTGTCCGACGGCAGCGTCCTGTTGTTCAAGCACAGCTACGCCGTGAGCTATCCCGGCGACAAGCGCGTGATCGACCCCTCGATCGAGTTTCCACAGGGCGAGGCGTCGCTGCCGTTCATGAGCGAGCCGGCGCGCTCGCTGGTCGTGCGCAAGGACGGCGATCGCACGCTGTTCGTGGCCTCCGACGCGCAGCAGCGCGTCCATCTGCGTGCCACCGAGGCCACGACGAACCTGCTGGGCGAAACCACCGTGAATCCGGGCGCCGAGATCGTGTTCGAGCCGCGCGTGAAGCCGGACGTGCTGCTGGTCAATCCGCTGCTCGAGTGGTTGTACGTGATCGATGCCGGACAGGGGCGCATCGCGCTGTATCGCCTGCGCGACGGACAGCCGCCCGAGCTGGCAGGCATCGAATCGGTCGGCGCGGCCGTGGCCCAGGCGCGCTTCCTCGCGGGCGGCATCTCCGTGATCACGGCCGATGCGTCAGGGAAGATCACGCAATGGTTCCCGGCCCGCCGTGACGAAACGACGCCGGACGGCGACGCCATCTGGTACCTGGCGCGCGTGCGTGAGTTGCAGGCGCCCGCAGGAGAGGTAACCACGCTCGCCGCCGAGCAGCGGCGGCGCGGCTTCGCGGTGGGCACCTCCACCGGCCGCATCGGGCTCTACCACGCTACCGCGCAGCGCCAGGTGCTCGAGTTCCAGGCCTTCGACCAGCCGGTGGTGCGCCTGGCCTTCGATCCGCGCGCCAATACCTTGCTGGCGCTCGCGGCCGACGGCACGCTCAAGTCGTTCACGCTGCACAACGAGTACCCCGAGGTCTCGTGGCACTCGCTGTGGAGCAAGGTCTGGTACGAGAGCTACGACGAGCCGCGCTACCTGTGGCAATCGTCCGCGGCCACCAGCGATTTCGAGCCAAAATTCTCGCTGTCGCCGCTGACGCTGGGCACGATCAAGGGCGCCTTCTACGCGATGATCTTCGCGGTGCCGCTGGCCGTGCTCGGCGCGATCTTCACGGCCAACTTCATGGCGCCGCCCATGCGCCAGGTGGTCAAGCCGACGGTCGAGGTCATGCAGGCCCTGCCGACGGTCGTGCTCGGTTTTCTGGCCGGCCTGTGGCTCGCGCCGTTCGTCGAGGCCAACCTGCCGGGCGTGTTCCTGACGCTGATCCTGCTGCCGTTCTCGATTCCGGTCGCGGGATATGCGTGGATGCGTTCCCCGGCACGCATCCGGCAACTGGTCCCGGCGGGCTGGGAAGCCTTGTTGCTGATACCCGTGGTGATGGCGGTGGTCTGGCTGTGCTTCGCGCTCGCCAAGCCGGTCGAAGTGCTGGCCTTCGGCGGCAACATGCAGGTCTGGATGGACCAGACCCTCGGCATCGGCTACGACCAGCGCAACTGCCTCGTGGTCGGCATCGCCATGGGCGTCGCGGTGATTCCCGGGATCTTCTCGATCGCGGAGGACGCCATCTTCTCGGTGCCCAAGCAGTTGACGCTGGGTTCGCTCGCGCTCGGCGCCACCCCGTGGCAGACCCTGGTGGGCGTCGTGCTGCCGACGGCCAGCCCCGGCATCTTCTCGGCCGTCATGATCGGCCTGGGCCGCGCGGTCGGCGAAACCATGATCGTGCTGATGGCCACCGGCAACACGGCGGTCATGGACTTCAGCATGTTCTCCGGCATGCGCACGCTGTCGGCCAACGTCGCCGTCGAGATGCCGGAGTCCGAAGTCGGCAGCACGCACTTCCGCCTGCTGTTCCTGGCGGGCCTCGTGCTGTTCGTGTTCACGTTCGCGATCAACACGGTGGCCGAGGTCGTGCGGCAGCGGCTGCGCGAGAAGTACGGGAACCTGTGATGGAACCCGCCCCGCAGGCCCAGGAACTCGCCGACCCGGCGCGCCGCAGCCTTGCCGCGCAGGACCTGCGCAGCGTGCGGGCCTACGTGCAGTCGGGCACGCCGTGGGTGTGGCTGACCGGCGCCGCCATCGCCACCAGCGTGATCATCGTCGCCGCGTTGTTGGGGCTGATCGCGGCGCGCGGCATGCCGTACTTCTGGCCGGCCGATGTCGTCGTCGCCGAGTACCGCGACCCGGCCCACGAGCCGGTGCGCGTGATGGCGGAGATCGTGGACAGCGAAGCGGTCTCGAGCGCGCGCCTGAAATCCGCCGGCCTGGCGGTCGACGAGAAGCAGGCGCTCTACGACCGCCTGCTGATCAAGGTCGGCAATCGCGACCAGTACGGCGCGGATTTCCGCCACGTGCTCGCCGACTGGCTGGTCGAGCGCGCCACGCCGGTGGACGTGCTGGTGCTGGAGCGCACCGAGTGGGGCAATTTCTACGGCGTGCCGGTCGCGGTGAAGCAGGCCGGCGCGGCGGTCGCGTCGGGCGAGGGCGTCTACGAGGCGTGGCTGCCGTTGCAGGAGCGCGCCAACGAGCTGCGCGAGCGCATCCGTGACATCGAGAAGGGCGCGATCGGCGCAATCAACTACCGGCTCGAACAGATGCGCCTCGACCAGCGGCGCCTCGAGCTCGATGGCCGCACCGCGGCAGGCGATCCGGCGGCGTACGCGGAGCTGGCGCAGCGCAAGCAGGGGCTCGACGCCGAGTACGCCGTCCTGCAGCAGGAGCTCGCCACGCTGTACGAGGACATCCGGCGCGATTCGCTGGTCATGAAGGCCGTCACCGGTGAGGAAAACGAGATCGCGCTGGACAAGATCGTGCGCGGCTATCAGCCGAATGCGATGAACGGGCTGGAGAAGTCCGCGTTCTATGCGGTCAAGCTCTGGGAATTCGTCAGCGACGAGCCACGCGAGGCCAACACCGAAGGCGGCATTTTCCCGGCGATCTTCGGCACCGTCCTGATGGTCCTGATCATGTCGGTGATCGTGACGCCGTTCGGCGTGGTCGCTGCCGTGTACCTGCGCGAGTACGCGCGGCAGGGGACGATGACGCGCATCATCCGCATCGCCGTGAACAACCTCGCCGGGGTGCCGTCCATCGTGTTCGGCATGTTCGGCCTGGGGTTCTTCGTCTACATCCTCGGCGGCAGCATCGACCGCCTGTTCTATCCGGAAGCGCTGCCGGCGCCGACCTTCGGCACGCCGGGAATCATGTGGGCGTCGCTGACGCTGGCGCTGCTGACCCTGCCGGTCGTCATCGTGGCCACCGAGGAAGGGTTGGCACGCATCCCGCGCTCGCTACGTGAGGCCTCGCTGGCGCTTGGCGCCACCAAGGCCGAGACGCTGTGGCGCATCGTGCTGCCGATGGCCAGCCCCGCGATGATGACCGGCCTGATCCTGGCGGTGGCGCGTGCCGCGGGCGAGGTGGCGCCGCTGATGCTGGTCGGCGTGGTCAAGCTGGCCCCATCGCTGCCGCTCGACGCCAACATCCCGTTCCTGCACCTCGAGCGCAAGTTCATGCACCTCGGTTTCCACATCTACGACGTCGGCTTCCAGAGTCCGAACGTGGAGGCCGCCCGGCCGCTGGTGTACGCAACCGCGCTGCTGCTGGTCGGCGTGATCGTCGTGCTCAACCTCGCCGCCATCCGCATCCGCAACCGCCTGCGCGAGCGCTACAAGGCGCTCGAGCACTAGGCGTCCGTCTAGGCGAATAACCGAATGGAAGATAAAGTCATGACTGGTGTCCAACCGAACGTTCCCTTGGCCCGCACGCTCGATGTCAGCCGCATGACCCGTGAACGGGACAAGCCCGTACGCGAGGAGCCGATTGCGCTTTCCGTCGAGAACCTGAACCTCTATTACGGCGAGAAGCAGGCGCTGCGCAACATCTCGCTGACCATTCCGCAGAAGAAGGTCACCGCGTTCATCGGACCGTCGGGCTGCGGCAAGTCGACGCTGCTGCGGTGCTTCAACCGCATGAACGACCTCATCGACGGTTGCCGCACGGAAGGCGCGATCAAGCTGTATGGCCGCGACATCTTCGACGCCGAGGTCGATGCGGCGCAGCTGCGCCGGCGCATTGGCATGGTGTTCCAGAAGGCCAACCCGTTCCCCAAGAGCATCTACGAGAACGTCGCATATGGCCTGCGCCTCGCGGGCGTCAACAAGAAGCGCCTCCTCGACGAAACCGTGGAGTGGGCGCTGAAGGGCGCCGCGCTGTGGGACGAGGTCAAGGACCGGCTCGAGGATTCGGCGCTCGGCCTTTCCGGCGGCCAGCAGCAGCGCCTCGTGATCGCGCGCGCCATCGCGATCCAGCCGGAAGTGATCCTGCTCGACGAGCCGTGCTCGGCGCTCGACCCGATCGCGACGCTGAAGATCGAAGAGCTCATGAACGAGCTCAAGGCCAACTACACGATCGTGATCGTCACCCACAACATGCAGCAAGCCGCGCGCGTTTCGGATTACACCGCGTTCATGTACCTCGGCGACATGGTCGAGTACGGCGACACCGACCAGGTCTTCACCAAGCCAGCGAAGAAGCAGACCGAAGACTACATCACCGGCCGTTACGGTTAAGGAACATTAAGAATCATGGATAAACCACTGATTAGTCATCATATTTCACGTCAATTCAACGTCGAACTCGAAGATGTGCGCCAGCGCGTGCTGGCGATGGGCGGCTTGGTCGAGCAACAGATCGCCGACGCCACGCGCGCCCTTGTCGAGAGCGACGGCGCGCTCGGGCAGGAGGTCTCGCGCGCCGACCACAAGGTCAACGGTCTGGAGGTCTACATCGACGAGGAGTGCAGCCGCATCCTGGCGCGACGCCAGCCGACGGCGAGCGACTTGCGCCTGGTCGTGGCCGTCATCAAGACCATCACCGACCTCGAGCGCATTGGCGACGAAGCCGACCGCATCGCGCGCATGGCCACCGACCTGGCAGCGCAGGAGCGCATCGGCGCGAGCTATGTCGAGATCGGGCACTTGTCCAAGCACGTGCAGCAGATGGTGCACAGCGCGCTCGACGCCTTTGCGCGCATGGACCCCGAAGCGGCGCTGGCGGTCGCGCGCGAAGACGCCGCTGTAGACCGTGAATACGAGGCGCTGCTGCGCCAGTGCATGACCTACATGATGGAAGACCCCCGCACCATCCGGCACGTGATGGATCTGATCTGGTCGGTGCGAGCCCTCGAGCGCATCGGCGATCACGCGCGCAACATCGCCGAGTACGTCATCTACTTCGTGAAGGGCAAGGACGTTCGGCACATCTCCCTCGAGGAGATGGAGAAAGAGGTGAAGCAGTAACCGGGCTCGCCGAGGCAGCATCGATGCGTAAAAAGCGCGCGGCGATGATGTCAAGGGGTTCCGCCCGCTTGGGAAAGGGTGTAGAAAAGGCGCTCGAATCGCGGAGGGATCTCGCTTGATACCGCAACCCGCTGCCGCTGTCTTCGACCTCGATTCCCTGCAGGCCCTGCGCTTCTCGAGACCGCGGGACATGGTTTCGGTGCGGCGCTTCGCCCAGCGCTTCGGTTATGAACTGGCGCGGATCGAGCAACTCAGCCATGTCAGGCCGGGAACCGCGCGCGATAACCCGTTCAGCCTGCCGGTGCAGCAGTTCATGCGCGTGGCACTGGACGTCGTCGCCCGACACATGGTCGCCGGCAAGGACCTCGACGACGCCATCGAATGGTTCAAGACCAGCGCCCGACCGGAGCACGGTGACCGGACCCCGGAGCAGATCGTTGCCGATGGCGATTACCGCGTGCTGTTGAGGAGCGCGGTCGCGCAGCCCAACTGACCGGGCCGCGGGCTATACCAGGAAGGTAGCCGCCAGGCCGAGGAATATCAGGAAGCCCATCGAGTCCGTGGCGGCGGTCAGGATCACGCTGCTGCCACGCACCGGGTCGCGACCCAGGCGGTGCAGGAGCACAGGGGCGAGCATTCCGACCGCTGCGGCCACCACCAGGTTCAGCAGCATCGCCGCGGCGATGACCAGCGACAGGGGCAGGCTGCGGTACAGAACCAGCGTCACGAGCCCGAGCAGCCCGCCCCACACGGCGCCGTTGTAGGCCGCGATCGCGAGCTCGCGCGTCAGCATCAAGCGCAGCTGCGCCGGCGAGAGCTGGTTCAGGGCGAGCCCGCGGATGACGAGGGCCACCGTCTGGTTGCCGGCATTGCCGCCGATGCTGGCGACGATGGGCATCAGCGCGGCCAGCACGACCAGCTGCGCGATGACCGGCGCGAAGGCGTCGATCACGCGCGAAGCGATGAACGCCGTCAGCAGGTTGATGGCGAGCCACTGCCAGCGCGCCTTCGCCGACGTAAGCACCGGCGCGTAGAGGTCCGCATCCTCGGACAGGCCGACTTCCTCGAGGCGCTGGCGCTGGACCCGCTCGTTGATCGAATCCACCACCGAGTCCACGGTGAGCCGCCCGACCACCTGGCGGTGCAGGTTCGTGACCGGCACGGTGATCAGGTCGTAGCGCTCGAACGACTGCACGGCGTGTTCGAGGCGATCGTCGGTGTAGAAGAACACGGGATCGGGCGTCATGACGTCACGCACCAGGGTTTCCGGCTCCTCGGTCACCAGCTTCTGCAGCGCCAGCAGGCCGTGGAGACCGCCGCTGCGATCAACCAC
>JANNLM010000336.1:0-11392 GCA_031396825.1 Gammaproteobacteria bacterium
GGTGTGTTTCTCCGCAGCGTCGAGCTCGGCTTGCGCCAGCGGCACGAGGCGGCGCACGTAGTGCGTGCCGGACTGCAGGCGTACGGCGAACGGTTGCGCCGGCGCCTCCTGCGGAAACAGCACCGGCTCCTGCCAGAAGCCACCTTGCTCGCGCCGCTTCAGCGGCTGGGCCAGGTAGTAGTAGTGATAGCAGCCGCAGGCGTGGATGGTGTCGTACAGCAACGGCTTGCCCGCTTCATCGAGCGTCACGCGCCAGACCACGCCGTCGAGCGCACCGCCATACGAGAAACCGGCGGACTTCGGGCGCTCCGAGAACCACACGACATAGACGAGTTGCACCAGCACCCTGTCGCCGAGGCGTGTGTAAGCGCCCAGCACTTGCGTGACGGCCCGCGGGGAGAGTTCCGGGCGGCCATCCGCAAGTACCGGCGCACCTGGCCGGTCGAACTCTCCTGCGGTTTCGACGAGCCAGTTCGGCGCGTGGGCCTCGAAGAGATTGCGCCAGTCCTCCCTGGAGAGGATTGGAACGCCGAGGGGGTCACGCGCACGCAAGGAAACAGGCTTGGGAGGCACGACGCTGTGCCCATGCCAGAGCACCAGCGTTCCCGGTCCGCGCAGCTCTGCGTACGGCCGCGCGTAATCCGCCCGCACGTCGTCGTTGAAACCATCGATGCCCAGGTTCAGGAATGGCACCGCCAGCGGATAGAGGCCGAGCGTGCGCCGCCACCACGAATAGTCGTCCGGTACCTCGACGCGGTCGCGCAGCGCCGCGCGGCGCGCGGGATCCTTCAGGTCGCGCGCAGCCCAGTCGGCGCCGCAGCGGTCGAGGTGCGAGAGCTCTTCGTCCGGCTCGTCCCAGCCCAGGTTGCGCAATTCGGATTCGCGCGACTGCAGGTCCAGCCGGCGCAGGCGCTCGACCCATGCATCGAACGCAGGCCCGTCGGCCGCCTCGTCCGCGAACGAGGCGAGGAAGCGGTCGCTGCGCAGGTAGGGGAAGCCTGAGATGGCGTGGGCGCCGCCGTTGCGCGCGCCGGCCGCGTCCACGTGCTGGTCGAGGCCGAGGTAATCGGCGCGGCACTCGGCGGACTCGGGGATCAGCGGCGGCAGGGTGGCGGCAGGGTGGCGCAGGAGGAAAGCGCCAAAACTGCAAGAAGCAAGATCCCTCGCTGCGCTCGGGATGACACGACCGCTCGGGATGACACCGGCGTTACTCGCGTCCGCAGCGAAGGTTCGCCGTCACCGCGACGTCCATCAGCTTGGGATTCGGCAGCTTCAATGCCGCCATCAGCTTCGCGTACTCGGCGGCCGACTTCACCTGCAGCCGCGGGTTGTGCCGCTTCTCCTCGCCGATGGTGGACACGGTCCAGCCCTTGTAGTCGTGGGCCGGATAGACCAGCGTCTCGTCCGGCAGTTTCAGCAGCTTGTTGAACAGCGAGTCGTACGCGGCGTACGCATCGCCGTTCTGGAAGTCGGTGCGCCCGGTGCCGCGGATCAACAGCGCATCGCCGGTGAACACGCGGTCGTCCATCACCAGGCTGAAGGACTCGTCGGTGTGGCCGGGCGTGTACATCGCGCGCAGCTTCACGCCGTCGAAGCCCAGCGCCTCGCCGTCCTTGAACTGCGCCGACACGCACTCGGCCTTGGTGCGCTCGCCCATCCACGTCACGCAGTGCGTGGCCGTGCGCAGGTCGCCCAGCGCGGTGACGTGGTCGGCGTGCGTGTGGGTGTCGATGGCGATGACCAGCTTCACGCCAAGTTCGTCGATCAGCTGCAGGTACTCCTCAGCGTGGTCCTTGACCGGATCGATGATCAGCGCCTCGCCGCCCGCGCGCGAGGCCAGCAGGTACGTATAAGTACTCGAGTCGCTGTCGAACAGCTGGCGGAAGATCATGGTCACATCCGGATGGCCTTGACGATGAGGCCGATGGCCACGACCAGCATAACCACCGCGAACCCCTGCTGCAGTCGCGGGCCGGCGATGCGCGGCGCGAGCTTGCGTCCGGCGAACATGCCGGCCAGCGCGCCGAGCACGAACGGCGCCGCCGCGGCCCAGGGAATCGGCGTGCCCTGCACCGCCGCACCGGCCGCGGCCACCGCGGCGATCAGCGCGACGGCGAGCAGCGAGGTGGCCACCGCCGAGTGCATGGACAGGCCGCTGGTGTAGCGCAGCGCCGGCACGATGACGAAGCCGCCGCCGACGCCGAGCATGCCGGCCACGAAACCGGTCAACCCGCCGATCGCGGCGACCATGGCGACGGTGGTCTCGTTCCAGAGGATGCGGCCCTGCTCGCTGACCTTGATCCAGCGGCCGCCCGGCTGGCTGCCGTCGCCGGCCACGGTTGCACGCACGATGGCGGCCTCGGCCGGCGCGCGGATCGACTGGCGCAACATGCGCGCGCCGACGTAAGCCAGCACCAGCGCGAACACGCCGGTCAGGATCGGCAGCGGCAGCAGCGCGGCAGCGCTGAAACCCAGCGGCGCGGTGAACAGCGCGGCGGCGCCCATCAGGGCCGCGGCGCGATAGCGCACGTGCGTGACGTCCCACGCCACGATCGTGCCGAAGGTGGCCGACGCGCACACGGCGAGCAGCGCCACCGGCGCGGCCTGCGGCAAGGTCCAGCCCAGTCCGAACATCAGCAGCGGTACCGCCAGGATCGAGCCACCGGCGCCGGTCAGGCCGAGCACGGCGCCGACGATGATTCCAAGGACGATTTCCATGGGCGGCTATAGTACCGGCGCATGAACCTCGGCGACTTTGCTGCACCGCTCGCAGGTGGCGCGCTGATCGGACTGGCGTCGCTGCTGCTGTACGCCGCGCTCGGCCGCATCGCCGGCGTCAGTGGCATCGCCTTCGGCGTACTGCCGTCGCACGGCGGCGAGCGCCACTGGCGCCTGCTGTTCCTCGGCGGACTCGTTGCCGGCGGCTGGCTGGCGACTCTCGCCTTTGGCCCGCTGCCGCCGGCTGCGCAATTCACCGGCGGCGCGGCAGCCCTCGCGCTCGGTGCGGGCGTGCTGGTCGGCTTCGGCACGCGCATGGGCAACGGCTGCACCAGCGGCCACGGCGTGTGTGGCCTGGGCCGGCGCTCGCCGCGCTCGCTCGCCTCCGTGATCGTGTTCATGGCGCTGGGCATGGCCACCGCCACGCTGCTGCGGCCCCTCCTCACATGAACCGCGAACTGCTGCTCGCCGCCGTCGCCGGCATGCTGTTCGGCGCAGGATTGCTGGTCTCCGGCATGGCCGATCCGGCGCGCGTACTCGGCTTCCTGACGTTGGGGCCCGGCTGGGACCCGTCGCTCGCGTTCGTCATGGCCGGCGCGCTGGCCATCACCGTGCCGGGCTTCGCGCTGGCGCAGCGCCGCGGCCAGCCGCTGTTCGCCAAAACATTCCCGGCCGCACCCTCGAGCGGAATCGACCGGCGCCTGCTCATCGGCGCGGCGATCTTCGGCATCGGTTGGGGCCTGCAGGGATATTGCCCGGGCCCCGCCGTGGTCGCGGCCGGCCTCGGGCAGTGGCCCGCGCTGCTGTTCCTGCCGGCAATGCTGCTCGGAGCCTGGCTGGCTGATTCGGTATAGTTCCGCCCCAGACGGCAGGCGCTCGCCGAGCCGCGAAACTCAGATTTGGGGGAACACCAATGTCTTCAATCCCGTCGGCGGCCACGCCTGCGATGGCCACTTCCGTCGCGTCCGCAATTCCTGTCGCTGCCCTGACCCACAAGATCCACGGCTCCGACCTGCAGTACGTCGAGATCACGCTGCAGGCCGAGGGCGAAGTCGTCGCCGAACCCGGCGCGATGATGTTCATGGATGAAGGCATCGAGCAGAAGACCGTGCTCGGCGACGGCTCCGAGCAGCCGTTCTTCACACGCCTGTACCGCGCCTTCAAGCGCATGTTCACGGGCGAGTCCATGTTCAGCGTCATCTACACCAATCGCACCAACGCCGCGAAGCGCGTGGCGTTCGCGACCCCGACCATCGGCAAGATCCTGGTGATCGATCTCGCCACCATCGGCGGCGAGCTGATCTGCCAGAAGGGCGCGTTCCTGGCCGCCGAGCGCGGCGTCGAGATGGGCATCGCCCTGACCAAGAAGCTGCGCGTCGGCTTCTTCGGCGGCGAAGGCTTCATCATGCAGCGCCTCAAGGGCAAGGGCCGGGTCTTCATCCAGGCCACCGGCACGCTGACCGAAATGTCGCTGCCGGCGGGCTCCACCCTGCGGGTGGACACCGGCTGCCTCGTCGCGGTGCAGTCCACCGTCGCCTACGACATCAAGTACGCCGGCAAGATGAAGACCGCGCTGTTCGGCGGCGAAGGCCTGTTCTTCGCCAGCCTGCGCGGGCCCGGCAAGGCCTGGCTGGCTGCAGTCGCTGCCGATGAAGCGCTTCGCCAAGAACGTCATGGTGACGGCGATGTACGGCAGCCAGAAGAAGCTCGTCTGGCTCTACATCATCGGCTTCATCATCTTCTTCGTCATCACGCTGCTCGGCGGCGGGGACCCCGGCGCGAATCCATGAGGAAAGGGGCGTGACGCAGGCGTTCAGCGCTCAACTCCACGGCCCCGGCCGTCCCGACGCCGGGGCGGCGGTGCGCGCCGAGTTCGTCGGCGGCAAGTTGCGCATCGACGGCGACTACGGCGTCGAGCCCTCGCGCATCCGCATCGAGGCCGGCGGCTTCAACCAGGACGACGTCGTGCTGAACTGGCAGGACGCGGCCGGCGACTTCGCCCTGATGGTGACCGACGCGCAGGCCAAGCAGACCCTGGTCGCCACCGCCCCGCCGGCGCTGGCGCCGCAGCTCAAGCGCTGGACCCGCAGCGTCAGCTTCACGCGCAATTTCTGGCGCACCGCGTTCACGGTGGCGGCGGTGCTGGCGGTCGCGATCGGTTTGGTGCTGTGGCAGTACGACGAAGTCATCGCCTGGACCACGCAGCACATCTCGCCCGAGAGCGAGCGGCGCCTCGGCCGCAGCGTGATGGACAACATGGGCCGCGACGGCAAGCTGGTCGAGGAGAGCAAGGCGCTCGACGCGATCCGCGAGATCGGCGGGCGCCTGACCAGGGACTCCACGCGCAAGTACGAGTGGTACCTGAAAGACGATCCGGGCGTGAACGCCTTCGCCATCCCCGGAGGCTTCGTCGTCGTGCACGCGGGCCTGGTGCACGCAGCCGACACGCCGGAGGAACTCGCCGGCGTGCTGGCCCACGAGATCGAGCACGTCGAGCGGCGCCACACGCTGCAACTCATGCTCTACCAGCTGGGCTGGGCCACGCTGCTGGCGGTGGCGCTCGGCGACCCGACCGCGATCACCGCGCTGCTGCTGCTCGAGCTGGGCAACCTGAGCTTCAGCCGCGACCTCGAGGCGCAGGCCGACACCGGCGGACTCGAGACGCTGCGCAAGGCCGGCGTGTCGCCGGACGGCATGGCCTCGTTCTTCCGCAAGCTGTCCGCCGACGGCGGCGGCAGCGGGCCGTCGTGGATTTCCACCCACCCGTCCATCAAGGAACGCGTCGCCACGATCGAAGCCGAGCTGAAGGCCAGGCCGTGCACGGAGTGCAAGCCGCTGGAGATGGACTGGAAGGCGGTGCGCGAAAGCCTCTACGCCGACGAGCTCATCCGGCGACCGGCGAGGAAGAAGTAAGCCCTTCGAGGAACGCGACCACGCTCGAGCCCAGCGCCTTGAGCGAATAACCACCCTCGAGCGTCGCCACCACGCGGCCGTTCGCGGTCGCCTCCGCCCAGTCGCGGATCCGCGTGCCGACCCACTTGTAGTCGTCTTCCAGCAACTCCAGGTGCGCCAGCGGATCGTCGCGATGCGCGTCGAACCCGGCCGAGACCAGGATCAGCTCGGGCCGGAACCGCTCGATCGCCGGCCGCCACGCCCCCTCCACCGCCGCGCGGAACTCGCGCCCGCCGTCGCGCGGGTGCAACGGCGCATCGACGATGTTTTCGCCGCCGCCGCCGTCGGCCCAGAACGGGTACAGCGGGTACTGGTAGGTGTTGCACACCAGCACGCGCGGATCGCCGCGGAAGATGTCCACGGTGCCGTTGCCGTAGTGCACGTCGAAATCCAGCACCGCTACGCGCGACAGTCCATGGTCGAGCGCCTGCAGCGCGCCGACCGCGACGTTGTCGAACAGGCAGAAGCCCATGGCGTTGTTGCGCTCGGCGTGGTGGCCCGGCGGACGCACCGCGCAGAACGCGCGCAACGGATCCTTGCCGGACAGCACGCCGTCCACGCCCTGCGCGCAGGCGCCGGCGGCGCGCAGCGCGGCCTGCGCGGTGTGCGGGTTCATGGTGGTGTCGGCGTCGATCTGGACATAGCCGGAGGCCGGCGCGGCCTTGAGCAAGGCCTCGACCAGGCGCGGGTCGTGCGCCTTCTCCAGCAGCTCAGGCTTGGCGGCGCTGGCTTCGCGCACGTCGCGGCGCGCGCCGAGCATGGACGCGGCCACGGCACTTTCCACCGCGGCCAGGCGCTCGGGGCTCTCCGGGTGCCCCGCCCCCATCTCGTGCAAGCCGCACTCGGGGTGGGTGATCCAGAGCAAGTCGGACATTGAGACATTGTAGACATTCGCAGACCCCGCCTTGACGGGACCTTCACGAATTCCTCACACGCCGGCCGTTAGGATTTCGACCGTCAAAGGAGTTCCCATGCGCCTGATCATCGCCGTCCTGATGCTGATGTCCGCCACCGCGGCCGGAGCCGCCGAGCTGCCGGCGGCGCTCGCCACCTACCAGGGCAAGCTCGTGTACGTGGATTTCTGGGCCTCGTGGTGCGGCCCCTGCGCCGAGTCCTTCCCGTGGCTGAACCGCATGCAGGAAAAGTACGGCGCCGACCTCGTCATCGTCGGCGTCAACGTCGACACCGACGCCGGCGCGGCGGACGCCTTCCTGAAGAAGCATCCGGCGCGCTTCGACATCGTGCGCGACCCCGCCGGCCGGCTGCCCGAGCTGTACGCCATCGAGGGCATGCCCACGTCCGTGCTGCTCGGCGTCGACGGCAGCGTGCTGCACAAGCATTCCGGCTTCCGGGCCCACCAGACCGCGGAGTACGAGGCGGCGATTCGCGCCGCCCTGCCCCGCGAGGAGGCGCGCAAGTGACCCGCCTGATCCTTCTCGCCGTCGCGGTGCTGGCGCTGGGCGGCTGCGCCGACCTCGGCGCCAAGCCCTGGCAGCGCGGCACGCTCGCGCGCTACGACATGCAGCTCGACTGCGACCCGGTGCTCGCCGGGCTCGACGACCACATCTACTTCAGCAAGGAAGCCTCCAGCGGCGGGCGCGGCTTCGGCGGCGGAGGCTGCGGATGCAACTGAAACGCAAACGCCTCGCGGCCGCGACGCTCAGCCTGCTCGGCGCCGCCGTGGCGCCGGGGCCCGCGTCGGCGCTCGATCTCGAGTTGCCGTCCGAGCAGCTCTCGAAGAAGTGGGAGTTCGACACCGGCATGCTGGTGTACTCCGAGGCGGGCGGCCGCGTGCAGGCCGTCGAGCCGGTGCTCAAGGCCACGCGCCTGTTCGGCCAGGACCGCGCCCTGACGGTGAAGGCCGTCGTCGACACGCTGACCGGCGCCTCGCCCAACGGCGCGGCGCCCGCGTCGACGCCGCAGACCTTCACCGGGCCGTCCGGGCAAGGCACCTACACCGCCAACCCCGGCGAGGCGCCGCTCGACGACAGCTTCAAGGACACGCGCGTGGCGCTGTCGGCCGACTACGTGTTCCCGGTCAGCGCCAACGGCAAGTTCAGCTACGGCCTGAACGGCTCGAAGGAATACGATTTCCTGTCGGCCGGCGCCAACGCGCGCTACTCGCACGACTTCAACCAGCACAACACCACGCTCAGCCTCGGCCTCAGCTACGAGGCCGACCAGATCTCGCCGGTCGGCGGCGCGCCGGTGCCGCTTTCGCTGATGCCGCCGCCGCTGCCGCCTCCCCCTCCCGGCCCGGAACCGGAGCCGGAGCCGGAGGACGGCGAAGGCGGCTCGGCCGAGACCAAGGGCGTGACCGACCTCGTGCTCGGCCTGACCCAGGTGCTCGACCCCAACAGCCTGGTGCAGTTCAACTATTCGCTGAGCACCTCGAGCGGCTACCACGACGACCCGTACAAGGTGCTCTCGGTGGTCGGCGCCGACGGCGAGCCGCTGCGCTACGTGTACGAGGCGCGGCCGGACGCGCGCACCAAGCACGCGCTGTTCGCGCGCTACAAGCGCTTCGTGTTCTCGAGCGACGTGTTCGACGTGTCCTACCGCTTCATGACGGACGACTGGGGCGTGCAGTCCAGCACCGTGGACTCGCTGTACCGCTGGAACTACAACGACCGCAGCTACCTCGAGCCGCACCTGCGCTGGTACACGCAGACCGCCGCCGACTTCTACCGCGCCGCGCTCTACGACGGCGAGGAGGCCACGGTGGATTTCGCCAGCGCCGACCCGCGGCTGGGCGCCTTCAGCGGCTACACGTTCGGGTTGAAGTACGGCCACGAGATGCCCAGCGGCAACTCGTGGAGCGCGCGGCTCGAGTACTACCAGCAGACCGGCGAGCGCGAAGGCGTGCCCGAGCAGGCCGCCGCCGGGCTCGAGAAGTTCAAGCTCGAGCCCGACCTGTCGGCCGTGATGTTCACCGTCGGCTACCGCTTCAAGTGGTGAAGGCAGCCCGCGTGGTCTCTCCCGCGATCCGCGTCGAAGCCGCGCCCGGCGGGCTGGCCGGCCGCTTCCAGGCGATGGCCTCGCCGTGCGAAGTGCTGGTGGACGGCGCCGACGGCGCCGAGCTCGCCCGCATCACCGGGATCGTCGCCGCGGAGGTCTGGCGCATCGAGCAGCACTGGAGCCGTTACCGCAACGACAACGTGGTCCACCGCATCAACACCGCCGGCGGCCGCCCGCTGACGGTGGACGCCGAAACCGCGCAGTTCCTCGACTACGCGGCGAAGTTGCACGAGTGGAGCGGCGGCCTGTTCGACGTCACCAGCGGCGTGCTGCGCCGCGCCTGGAAATTCGACGGCTCGGACCGCCTGCCCTCGGCCGGGCAAGTCAACGCGCTGCTGCCGCTGGTGGGCTGGGACAAGGTTTCGTGGAGCGCGCCGCGCCTGCAGATGCCGATGGGCATGGAGATCGACTTCGGCGGCATCGGCAAGGAGTACGCGGTGGACCGCGCCTGCGCGCTGGCCGGCCACGCCACGCGCCACGCCGTGCTGGTCAACTGCGGCGGCGACCTCGCCAGCAGCGGCCCGCGCGCCGGCGGCGAGCCCTGGCAGGTCGGCATCGACGCCGGCGGCATCGGCGCGGCCGCGGCACTGGTGCGCCTGGCGCAAGGCGGCGTGGCGACCAGCGGCGATGCGCACCGCTTCCTGCTCAAGGACGGCGTGCGCTATCCGCACGTGCTCGATCCCCGGACCGGCTGGCCGGTGACCGGCGGGCCGCGCGCCATCACGGTCGCAGCGGCGACCTGCACCGAGGCCGGCGTGTTGTCCACGGTCGCGCTGCTGCACGGCGCCGGCGCCGAGGACTTCCTCGAAGACGCCGGCGCGGATTACACACTGACATGGTGAGCCTCCTCCTGAGCGCGGCGCTGATCGCCTCGGCGCCGCACGTGCAAGCCGAGCTCGTCGCCGAGCACGAGGCGCTGATGCCCGGCGTCAACTGGGTTGCGCTGCGGCTCGCGCCCGAGGCCGGCTGGCACACCTATTGGCGCAATCCCGGCGACACCGGCCTGCCGACCCGGCTTGCGTGGACGCTGCCGGACGGATTTTCCGCCGGCGCAATCCAGTGGCCCGAGCCGGAAACCTTCCGGCTCGGCGAACAGACCACTTACGGCTACAGCCGCGAGACGCTGCACCTGGTGCAGGTCAGCGTCCCGGCAAGCGCCAACGGCCGCGACGCCACGCTGGCCGCGAGCGCCAGCTGGCTGGTCTGCAGCGACATCTGCATTCCCGGCAAGGCGCAACTGGAGTTGCGCCTGCCGGTGCGCAACGCGCAGGCCGCGCCGTCGGCCTGGGCGCAGGCTTTCATCGAGACCCGTTCACGGTTGCCGCAGCCGGGCAGCGTCCCATCCCCTGAGACGTTTCCCGCGCTGGATTCGCGGGATGCCCCGGCTGCGGCGCCTTCGCTATGGCTCGCCCTGGGTTTCGCGCTGCTCGGCGGCCTGATCCTCAACCTGATGCCGTGCGTGTTCCCGGTGCTGTCGATCAAGGCGGTCTCGATCATGGAGGCGCGCGGCAGCGAGCACCGCCACCAGCGCGGCCATGCGCTCGCCTACACCGCCGGCGTGGTGCTGTCGTGCCTGGCGGCGGCGGGCGCGATGCTGACGCTGCGCGCGATGGGCGAAGCGCTCGGCTGGGGTTTCCAGCTGCAATCGCCGGTCTTCGTCGCGATCATCGCGTACGTGCTCTTTGCGCTCGGCCTGTCGCTGTCGGGCGTGGTGCAGTTCGGCACCTCGATCATGGGCGTGGGCCAGTCGCTGGCGGTGCGTGGCGGCTACGCCGGCTCGTTCTTCACCGGCGTGCTGGCCGTCGTCGTGGCCAGCCCGTGCACCGCGCCGTTCATGGGCAGCGCGCTCGGCTATGCGCTGGTGCAGCCGATCCCGATCGCGCTCGCCGTGTTCGTCGCGCTCGGCCTGGGCCTGGCGCTGCCGTTCCTGCTGATCGGCTTCGTGCCGCCACTGGCGCGACTGCTTCCCCGGCCCGGCCGCTGGATGGAAACCTTCAAGCAGGCCATGGCGTTCCCGCTGTACCTGACGGTGGTGTGGCTGGTGTGGGTGCTGGCGCGCCAGGCCGGCGTGGACGCCGTGGCGGTCGTGCTCTCGGGATTGGTGCTGGTCGCAGTGACCTCCTGGCTCATGCACCACCACGGCCTGGTCAGCCGCGGCGTGCGCTACGCGGCGCTCGCGGCAGCCGTCGCCCTGCTGTTCCTGCCCGCGCTCACGCCGGCGCCCGCGACGGCCGCGAACGCGGAGTCCTACTCCGACGCGCGCCTCGAAACACTGCGCGCGGACGGCCACCCGGTGTTCGTGAACCTCACCGCCGACTGGTGCCTGACCTGCAAGTTCAACGAACGCGCCGCGATCGAGACCACCGCGGTGCAGGCCGCGCTCGCGCGCCGCGGCGTGGTCTCGCTGAAGGGGGACTGGACCCGCGCCGACCCCGCCATCACGCGCGTGCTGGAGCGCTTCCAGCGGGCCGGCGTGCCGCTGTACCTGCTCTATGCGCCGACGGGAGATCCCGTGGTGCTGCCGCAGGTGCTGACGCGCGACGCGATGATCGCGGAGATCGAGAAGCTTTCGTAGCGCCTACGCCGCGACTTTCTTGTCGTCCGCGTGGCGCAGCACCACGTGGGAGATCTGGCCGCGCTTGTTGCGCTTCATGTCGTAGAGCAGCTCGTCGGCCAGCTTGATCGCCTCGCGCGGCTCCAGCCC
>JANNLM010000343.1:0-4624 GCA_031396825.1 Gammaproteobacteria bacterium
CCGACCGCCTGCCGCCTGTGCGAGAAGGCGGCCTCCGCCGGCAAGCGCGTGCACGTGCACGCACCGGACGAGGACGTGGCGCGCGAGTTCGACCGCCTGCTGTGGATCTACAAGCAGGGCAGCTTCGTCGCGCACGAGCGGCTCGGCGCATCGAGCGATCCCGCGCCCGCCTCCGTGCTGATCGGCCCGGGCGAGCCCCTGCCCTCGCACAGCGACGTGCTGGTGAACCTCGGCATGGAGGTGCCGGCGTTCTTCGACCGTTTCGAGCGCGTGCTCGAGATCGTGGCCGGCGACCCCTTGACGCGCGGCGCCTCGCGCGCGCGCTTCAAGTTCTACCGCGACCGCGGCCTCGCCCCCGAGACGCACAAGCTCGATGAGTGAGCCCATGGAGAAGTCCTTCGACCCGCGCGTGGTCGAGAAACGGCTCGCCGGGTTCTGGGAGAAGAACGGCTGGTTCGCGCCGCAGGGCTCGGGCGATCCCTACGCCATCATGATCCCGCCGCCGAACGTCACCGGCACGCTGCACATGGGGCATGCGTTCCAGCACACGCTGATGGACGCCCTCACCCGCTACCACCGCATGCTCGGCCGCGACACGCTGTGGCAACCCGGCACCGACCACGCCGGCATCGCCACGCAGATGGGGGTCGAGCGCAACCTCAAGGCCGAGGGCAGCTCGCGCCTCGACCTCGGCCGCGAGAAGTTCGTGGCCAAGGTGTGGGAGTGGAAGGCGCAGTCCGGCGGCACCATCGAGGGGCAGATCCGCCGCATGGGCAACTCGGTGGACTGGTCGCGCAACGCCTTCACCATGAACCCGGATTACTCGCGCGCGGTGATCGAGCACTTCGTGCGCCTGCACGACGAGGGCCTGATCTACCGCGGCAAGCGCCTGGTCAACTGGGACCCGGTGCTGCAGACCGCCATCTCCGACCTCGAAGTCGTGAGCGAGGAAGAGAACGGCAAGCTCTGGCACATCCGCTACCCCATTTCTGGAGGTGGGACAGACGGCAGCGGCTCCGTGACCGTGGCGACCACGCGCCCCGAAACCATGCTCGGTGACACCGCGGTGGCGGTGCATCCCGAGGACGAGCGTTATCAGCACCTGATCGGCAAGACCGTGACGCTGCCGCTGTGCGACCGGCAGATCCCGGTGGTCGCCGATACTTACGTCGACCGCGAGTTCGGCACCGGCGTGGTCAAGATCACGCCCGGCCACGACTTCAACGACTACGCCGTCGGCCAGCGCCATCAGCTGCCGATCCTGAATATCTTCACGCCGACCGCGCAGGTCAACGACGCGGCGCCGGCGGCCTACCGCGGCCTCGACCGTTTCGCTGCCCGCAAGAAAGTCGTCGCCGACCTCGAGGCGCAGGGCTTCCTGGTCAAGGTCGACGACCACAAGCTCAAGGTGCCGCGCGGCGACCGCACCGGCGAGGTGATCGAGCCGTTCCTGACCGACCAGTGGTTCGTGGACCTCACGCGCAAGACGCTGCCGGACGGCCGTCCGGGCGGCTGGACCGCGATCACGCAGCCCGCGATCGACGCGGTGGAAACGGGCCGCATCAAGTTCGTGCCCGAGAACTGGAGCACGACGTACTTCCAGTGGCTGCGCAACATCCAGGACTGGTGCATCAGCCGCCAGCTGTGGTGGGGCCACCGTATCCCGGCCTGGTACGACGACGCTGGCAACATCTTTGTCGCGCGCGACGAGTCCGAGGCGCGCAGCAAGTACCAGCTCGCCGCGTCGGTGAAGCTGACCCAGGACAACGACGTCTTCGACACCTGGTTCTCTTCCGACATCTGGCCGCTGGCGACGCTCGGCTGGCCGGAGCCGACCGAGGCCTTGAGAAAGTTCTACCCCGGCAGCGTGCTGGTGACCGGCTTCGACATCATCTTCTTCTGGGTCGCACGCATGGTGATGATGGGCATGAAGCTCGCGGGCGACATCCCGTTCCGCGAGGTCTACGTGCACGGCCTGATCCGTGACCCGGAAGGCCAGAAGATGAGCAAGTCCAAGGGCAACGTGCTCGATCCGCTGGACCTGGTCGACGGCATCGAGCTCGAGGACCTGGTGAAGAAACGCACCACCGGGCTGATGAAGCCGGAAACCGCGCCGAAGATCGAGCGCGCCACGCGCAAGGACCATCCCAAGGGCATCGCGGCGGTCGGCGTGGACGCGCTGCGCTTCACCTTCGCCGCACTGGCCTCGCCGGGCCGCGACATCCGCTTCGACGCCGGCCGCGCCGAGGGCTACCGCAATTTCTGCAACAAGCTGTGGAACGCCGCCAACTACGTGCTGATGAACTGCGAGGGCAAGGACTGCGGCACGGACGACGCGCTGCCGGTGGCGCTGAACGCCGCCGACAAGTGGATCGTGTCGCGCCTGCAGAAAGTCGAGGCCGAGGCGGCCGAGCACTTCCGCACCTACCGCTTCGACCTGCTGGCCTCGGCGCTGTATCACTTCGCCTGGAACGAGTACTGCGACTGGTACATCGAGCTGTCCAAGCCGGCGCTGCGCGAGGGCGACACGCCGGCGCAACGCGGCACGCGCCGCACGCTGGTGCGCGTGCTCGAAACGCTGCTGCGCCTGCTCCATCCGCTGATGCCGTTCGTGACCGAGGACATCTGGCAGCGTGTGGCGCCGGTCGCCGGCAAGGCGGGGCCGACGATCATGACGCAGCGCTGGCCCCTGCCTGAGCCGAAGAAGGTCGACGACGCGGCGGAAGCCGACCTCGCCTGGCTGCAGGCCTTCGTGCTCGGCGTGCGCCAGATCCGCGGCGAGCTGGACATCTCCCCGGCCAAGGCGCTCCCCGCGCTGATGCAGAACGCCACCCAGGCCGACGTCGACCGCATCGGCCGGCTCAAGCACTTCGTGACCTTCCTGGCGCGCATCGAGGAGCCGTACTTCCTGGAGGCCAGCGAGCAGGCGCCGCAGTCGGCGGTGGCGCTGCTGGGCGAGATGAGGCTCCTGGTGCCGCTGAAGGGCCTGATCGACCCGGCCGCGGAGCTCGCCCGCATCGGCAAGCAGGCCGCGCGCTGCGAGCAGGACATCCAGGGCCTCGAGGCCCGCATCAACAACCCGAACTTCGGCAAGGCGCCGGCCACCGTGCAGGAAGGCGCGCGCACGATGCTGGAGCAGAAACGCCGCGAGCTCGCGGCGCTGAAGCAGCAGGAAGAGCGGGTCAAGTCGTTGTAGGAGCGCCCTCAGTAAAAAAGGGGACGCACACAATTAAAAAAGGTGTGCGTCCCCTTTTTTACGGCTAAAGCCGCTCCTACATCAGGCCGCCGGCGCGGTCTCCGCCGTCGCGGGCGAAGCCGGCGGGGCCGGCAGCACCGAGCGCAGCGCCTCGATGTCCGCCGCCATCTCGTCAGCCGACGGGTAACGGGCCCCGGGCTCCTTCGCCATGCTGCGCGCGATGATCGCGTCCAGCTGCTCCGGCAGCGCCGGGTTGAGCTCGCGCACCGGCACCGGGCTGACGTGCACGACCTTGTACGCCACCGACGTGAAGGTGTCGCCCGGGAAGGGCTTCTCGCCGGTGCTCAGCGTGTAGAGCACGGCGCCGAGCGAGAAGATGTCCGAGCGCGGATCCACGCCCGTGCCGGTGCACTGCTCCGGCGACATGAACGCCGGCGTGCCCATGACCTGGCCGGCGATGGTCATCGAGGTGCCTTCGAGCTTGGCAATGCCGAAATCGCTGAGCTTGGCCTGCCCGGTTTGCGTCACCATGATGTTGGCCGGCTTGACGTCGCGGTGGACGATGCCGTGCGCGTGGGCGTAGCCCAGCGCCCGCGCCACCTCCGCCAGCAGCTCGAGCAGCCGCGACAGCGGGAGGTTCTCCTCGGCCACCAGCCGGTCGAGCGTGGTGCCCTCGACGTACTCGAGCACGAGGCACGGCTTGCCCTCGTCGTCGTCGGCGACGTCGTGCACGGCGACGATGTTCGGGTGGTTCAGGCGGCCGGCCGACTTGGCCTCGACCAGGAAGCGCGCGCGGTACTGCTCGAGCTCGGTGCCCTGCCCGGCGGCCGACAGCGTCTTGATGGCGACGATGCGGCCGATCTTCGGGTCCTGCGCCTTGTAGACCACGCCCATCGCGCCGTGGCCGAGCTCGCTGAGGATTTCGTAGCGGCCGATCTGCATGCCCGCCACGTGCTGCTTGGCCTGGGTCGCTGCCGCGAGGGTGCCGGTCGGCCGGAACGCGGTGCCGGTCATCCCGGCGGGCCGGATCGCGGTTGCCATCGGGTCCCCGGGCGCGGCCGCCGGCGCGTGCACCGGCTTGGGCGGCGCGAACAGGCGCTCCATGGCGTCCTCGATCAGCGTGCGCAGCAGGATCAGCGCGATCGCCACGCCGGGCAGCAGCAGCCCGCGCACCTCACGCGACCAGGGCAGCCCGGCGCTCTCGACCAGGTCGCTCAGGACCGGGTCCCACGAGCGCACCAGCGCGCGGAACAGCGGCGCGGCCTGCAGGGCCGGGATGAATTCCAGCACGGCGCGCAGCAGCAGCAGCCCGACCACGAGCAGGAACGCGGTGCGCAGCAGCCACTTGATCGTGGCGAGGAATTTCATGGGCGCCAGTGTGCTTCAGCGCCAGTGATAATTGAAGCTCAGGCTCACGCGCTCCTGGGC
>JANNLM010000345.1:0-11009 GCA_031396825.1 Gammaproteobacteria bacterium
GGGCACGTTCGGCAAGCCGCTCAAGTTCGACCGGCGCGTGAGCTACGAGCTCGACTGCAACTGGAAGGTGTACGTCGACAACTACCTCGAGGGCTACCACCTGCCGCACATCCACCCGGCGCTCAACAAGATGCTCGATTACCGCAGCTACACGACCACGCTGTCGAAATGGCACTCGCTGCAGCACTCGCCGATCGAGGATGCCGGCAACTTCTACGGGCAGGGCGGCGCGTACTACTACTTCGTCTACCCGAACACGATGCTGAACTGCCTGCCGGGCCGCCTGCAGACCAACCGCGTGCTGCCGCTGGGCGTGGAGAAATGCCGGGTGGATTTCGACTATTACTACCCCGCCGACGCGGCCGACGCCGACGAGCAGCGACGGCGCGAGAAGGACCAGGAATTCAGCGACGAGGTGCAGGCCGAGGACGCCGCCATCTGCGCGGCGGTGCAGAAGGGGCTGAGCTCGGGCAGCTACGACACCGGCCGGCTGTGCCCGAAGCGCGAGGCCGGCGTGAAACACTTCCACGATCTGTTGCGCGAGGCTTACCGCAGCGCGCCGTAGTCCAACGTTGAATCGGGGGATTCACTTGAACGACAAGAAACTGCTTTCGCTGCCGATGGCCACCGCGCTGGTCATCGGCAGCATGATCGGCTCCGGCATCTTCCTGCTGCCGGCGACCATGGCGCCGTATGGCGGCGTCAGCGCGCTGGCCTGGGTCTTTACGGCCGGCGGCGCGATCCTGCTGGCGCTGACCTTCTCCTGGCTCTCGAACACGCGCACCGTCGGTAGCGGCATTTATGCGTACACAGCGCTCGCCTTCGGCGATTTCGCCGGCTTCCTGGTCGCCTGGTCGTACTGGATCTCGATCTGGATCACCACCTCGGCGCTGGCCATCGCCACGGTCAGCTACCTGTCGAACCTGTTCCCGGTGCTGGCCGAGTCGCGCGTGCTCGCCGCCGGCACCGGCCTCGCGCTGCTGTGGACCCTGACCGCCGTGAACCTGCACAGCGTACGCAGCGCCGGCGGCGTGCAGCTCGTCACCGTGATCCTGAAGATCGCGCCGCTGATCGTGCTGATCCTGATGGGCTTGCCGCATTTCGACCTGGCCAACTTCGAGCCGTTCAACCCGACCGACAAGTCGCTGGGGCAGGCCACCAGCGCCGCCGCGGCGCTGGCGCTGTGGGCGATGCTCGGCCTGGAGACCGCGTCCGCGGCCGCGGGCAAGGTCGAGAATCCGGAGCGCAACGTCGCGCGCGCCACCTTCTGGGGCACGCTGCTCGCCGCGCTGGTGACGGCCGGCGTCTGTACCGCCGCGATGGGCATCGTCGCGCCCGCGCAGCTCGCCACGTCCAACGCGCCGATGGCTGACGTCGCCAACGTGGTCTGGGGCGGGTGGGGCGGCGCCGCTATCGCGGCTCTCGGCGCGCTGTCCGCGTTCGGCTGCATCAACGGCTGGGTGCTGCTGCAGGGCGCGGTGGCGCAGGCCATGGCGCGCGACGGGTTGTTCCCGAAGGCCGCCGAAAAGGAGAATGCGCGCGGCTCACCGGCGTTCGCGCTGGTGCTCGGCAGCGTGCTGGCGTCGGCGATGGTCATCGTCAACCACAGCCAGACGCTGATCGGCCTGTTCACGTTCC
Source organism: Gammaproteobacteria bacterium (assembly GCA_031396825.1). Classification (GTDB taxonomy): domain Bacteria; phylum Pseudomonadota; class Gammaproteobacteria; order Nevskiales; family Nevskiaceae; genus JACPFV01. The sequence goes on from JANNLM010000345.1 coordinate 1,639, forward strand.
TCGCGTTGCTGGCGACGCTCGCCAACCTGGTGCCGTACCTGTTCTGCGCGATGGCGGCGTTGCGCCTGATGAAGCACGACGGGCCGGTGCCGCTGACGCGCGGCCGGGCCGTGGTGCTGCTGGGTGCGGCGCTCTACGCGATGTGGTCCATCTACGGCGCCGGGCAGGAAATCGTGTTCTGGGGCTTCCTGCTGCTGCTGTCCGGGCTGCCGGTCTACGTCTGGCTGCGCCGGGGAACCCCCGCCATCGCTTGACCGCGGGGGCTTGCCGCCGCCCGGTTTGGGCGTAGAGTGTTTCCAGGCGTATTCAGCCGGGGGCCCGAGTGAGGCCACTCCTTCTGTCCATAGCTGCCGCTACGCTCGCCGGCTGCGCGAGCGCCCCGGTGGCGGAAGTACCGCAACAGCTGTTCGCTGATTCGCTGTTCACGAAAATCGCGCGGCCTCCGGTCGATGACGACATCTTCGCCATGAGCCCCGCCATGCGGGAATTCGCGCGGGAGCGCTTCTCCGGCAGCGGCTCCACGCTGCTGGCCGAGGCGATCAAGCGCGAGATCAGGCTCGAGTACGACACCGGCGTCACCCGCGCCGCAGCGGACACGTTCGACGCCCACGCCGGCAACTGCCTGTCGCTCGTCATCCTGACGGCTGCGTTCGCGCGGCATTTCGACATTCCGTTCGACTACCAGGGCGTGTACGGACACGACAGCTGGAGCCGCGCGCAGGGCATGGCGTTCCTCAACGGGCACGTCAACATCAAGCTGAAATCCACCAGCGACGGGGTGACCATCGACTTCATGGAGGCGAGCCGCGCGACGCTGACGTCGACGCGCGTGATCAGCGAAGCCACGGTGCGGGCGATGTACCTCAACAACCGCGCGGCCGAGGCGCTGGTCGACGGCGACCTGGATGCCTACTGGTGGGCGCGTGCCGCGATCGAGGCCGATCCCGCCTACGTCGTGCCGGTCAACACGCTCGCCGTGGCCTACCTGCGCGGCGGCCTGTTGTTCGAGGCCGAGTTCGCGCTGCGCCACGTGCTCGAGCGCGAGCCGGACAACGTCATCGCGCTGACCAACATGGTGCGCGCGTACACGCTCATGGGGCGGCGCGGCGACGCCGCGGCGATGGGCGCGCGGCTTGCCGCCATCGAGCCGTACCCGCCGTTCTACTTCCTGGACCAGGGCCTGGCCGCGCTCGACCGCGGCGACACCCAGAAGGCGCGCGAGCTGCTCGAGCGCGAGCTGCGGCGCATGCCGTTCCACGACGAAGTGCACTGGGCGCTGGCGATCGCCGACATGCGCGAGGGCGAGAAGGGCAGCGCCCGGCGCCACCTCTCGCTGGCCATGAAGTACAGCATCACGCGCGAGCGCCGCGACATCTACAGCGCCAAGCTCAGCCACCTGCGGGGCGTGGTGAACTGAGCGGGTGGGCGCTCAGGGCTCCACGCCGGACGCCCTGATCGTCCAGTTGCCGCCGCTGGCGCCCTCGGTGTGCGTGAGGATGCCGGTGGCGGACGCGCGGTCGTGCGCGCACGCGCTGACGTAGCTGCCGGTGATCCGCGCGCGCACGATCGGGTTGCCGGAGCAGTCGCGCGCCAGCGCCGGCGGGTCGATCGAGTCCAGCTCCAGCGCCACGCAGCCGTCGCCGACCGTGCCGGTGGGCGAGGCCGCGTCGATGTGCGCCGGCGTGATCAGCGCGATCAGCGTGCCGTCGTCGGCCAGCGACACGTCCGGCTGGCGGATGGTGTCGTTGCCGAGGTCGGCGGCGAGCTGCGCGTCGCCGAGCTTGCCGGCGTAACGCCAGGTCCAGCCGGCTGGCGCGCCGACGGGCGTGGTCGCGAACACCTGCATGGTGGTGTTGGCGTAGTCCGGGATCGGGCCGACGAAAGCCAGGCACTCGACGATCAGGTACAGCGTCGGGGCCTGCGCGAACAGCGTCGGGTTGTTGAGCATCGCGCAGTGCTGGATCGGCAGGCCGGCGAGCTGGTCGAGCCGCACGTTGGGGGCGTAGGCCGCGTGCGTGTTGGTCACGCCGAGTACGGCCTCGGTGGCGTTGGCCAGCCCCGCCGGCGTCGCCGCGGCGCCGATGCGCACGTGCCAGCTGGTCCCGTACTTCGGGTTGTAGCCGGTCTGCGGGCGCAGGAAGTAGCGCAGGTGCGCGCCGTACCAGGTGGTGGCGCCGCCCACGGTCATGGCCACGAGCGAGGCGGTTTCCGAGCTGAGCCGGCCGTTCTCGCCGCTGCCTTCGGGGTCGGCCATGGCGACGTCCGGCCACAGCACCTGCACGAAACTGAAGGTCTGCCCGTTGTTGTCGCTGCGCGCCAGCCGGTTCTGCACCGCCGCCATCTGGACGGTATTGCCGCCCGGATCCTGGCCGGGAACGACGTGCGGCCAGGAGTACGCCAGCCAGACTCGGCTCGGGAAGGTCGGGTCGGTGTACACCGACGGGTCGGCGTAGCCCTTGAAGGTGCCGGGATTTCCGGCGGGCGCCTCGGCCGAGATCGCCAGCGCCGGGCAGGTGCCCGTCGCCGAGCAGTTGGCTTCATCCGACGCGGGCTGGGCCGCGCAACTGCCACCGCCGTCGTCGCTGCCGCACGAGCCGAGGCCCAGGCACAGCAGCACGATCCCCCCCCGAATTCTCATACGCAATGCTTGCGCCCCGTGGGCGTCGCGTCAATCTCGGCAGTAAACATAGCCGACAGGCCGGAGTATCGTGGCAGGGCCATGCCGACACGGCCGCTTCCCGATGCCCGCCGCCGCCTGATCCTGGGGGCGGGACTGGCGCTGCCCGCGGCGCTTTACCTGCCGCGCCCGGGGGCGGCGCCGACGCCGGCTTGCGGGGCCGAGACGCCCCGGCAGACGGCGGGCCCGTTCTACACCCCCGAGTCGCCGCTGAAGGCCGACTTCCGGCCCGACGATCCCGGCGGCAGCGCGCTGATGCTGCGTGCGAGCGTGGTCGACACGCAGTGCCGGCCGCTCGAGGGCGCGGTCGTGGACCTGTGGCACGCGAACAGCCAGGGGCGCTACGACAACGACGGCTTCCGCTTGCGCGGCCACCAACGCGCCGACGCGCAGGGCGCGGTGCAGTTCCAGACCGTGCTGCCGGCGAACTACGGCTGGCGCACGCGCCACTTCCACGTGCGCATCTTCCGGCCCGGCGGCGGCCGGCTGCTGACCACGCAGTTGTACTTCCCGGACGAGCGGGGCAACGCCGGGGACGGGTTGTTCGACGCGCAGCTCGTGCTGCAGCTGGTGAAGGGAGCGGTGCCCGAGGCGCGCTTTACCTTCGTCGTCGAAACCGCGTGATGTCCCAACCCCCGATCACGCCGTGGACGCGGCTGTTCGCCGGCGCGCGCACGCAGCCCGGCAACGTGAGCCTGCCGGTGGGCGCCGACTGGCTGCAGGGCCGCACCGTGTTCGGCGGCGTGCAGGCCGCCGTGGCGCTGCGCGCGATGCGCACTTTGGTGCCCGACGTGCCGTTGCGCACGCTGCAGGGGACTTTCCTCGCGCCGGTGCCCGAGGGCACGGTGACGGCGCAGGCGCGCGTGCTGCGCACCGGCAAGAGCGCGACGCACGTCGAGGCACGGCTGGTCGAGGGCGAGACGATGCTGGCGCTGCTGGTCGGCGTGTTCGGTGCGGCGCGCAGCTCGGTGGTCAACGTGCAGCCGCGCCAGCCCGCGGTGCAGTCGGTAAAGCCGATGGACTTCCCCTACATCCCAGGCGTGATCCCGGCGTTCACGCAGCATTTCAAGGCGCGCTGGCTGCGCGGGACGTTTCCTTACACGGGTGATACCGAGACCGAGCATGTGGTCGAGCTCGCCATGCGCGACCCGGGTCCCGCGACCGAGGGCCACGTGCTGGCGATGGCCGACTTCATCCCGCCGATCGCGCTGGCACACCTCAAGCAGCCGGCGCCCGGCAGCACGCTGACCTGGATGATCGAATTCCTGGCCGACCATTTCGAGGCGTTCGCGCTCGAGGGCTGGCGCGTGGACATCGCGATGAACACCGCGCGCGATGGTTACACCGGCCAGTCGGTGATGGTGTGGGGCCCGGGCGGCGTGCCGCTGGCGATGAGCCGCCAGAGCATGGTGGTGTTCGGCTAAGCGTCCGCAGGCGCCGGCTTGCGCCGGAACGCGTAGATCACCGCACCCGCCGCCAATGCCGCCACGGCAGCGGCGAGGTTCTGCCAGCCCGCGCTCGACAGCAGGAGCAGCGACACCAGCAGTGCGCACACCGGGATCGTGTTCCGGCCGGGCAGGCGCAGCGCGCCGGGCCGCCCGGAGTAGCGCGGGCGCAGCACGAGCACCGCGGCCGCCGTGCCGACGTAGGCGAACAGCCGCGAGATCACCGACAGCAGCGCGAGTTGCACGAACGATCCGGTGATGGCGAGCGGCAGGGCGATGGCGAACTGCCCCCACAGCGCGACCGAGGGCGTGCGGAACTTCGGATGGATGAAGGAGAACGCCTGCGGGCCGGCGCCGTCCACGGACAGCGCGTAGCCGTAGCGCGCGCCGAACAGCACCGTGTTGTTCAGCGTGCCGAGGATGGATAGCGCGGCGCCGATCGTCATCAACCACGCCGCCGGGCTGCCGGCGAAGCCGGCCGCCGCCTCCGCCAGCGGGGACTTGGACTGGGCGAGGCCCGGCAGCGTGCCGAGCGCGACCGTCTGGATCACGACGTAGGTCAGCGTGACGATGCCGATCATCGTCAGCAGCGCGAACGGCACGTCGCGCTGCGGGTTTTTGAACTCGCCGGCGGCCGCCGGCGTGTTCTCGAAGCCGGCATAGGCCCACAGCAGCAACAGCGCCGCCTCGGTCAGGGCTCCCGGCGCCGGTGCCGCGCTCGCCGCCGTGACCCGCGACCAGTCCATGAAGCCAAACCCGACGACCGCGAAGAACGCCAGCGGCAGCATTTTGCCGATCACCAGCACGATGCCGGTGCGCGCGCCGCTCTTGACCCCGATCAGGTTGAGCCAGGTCAGCAGCAGCATGCAGCCGATCACGACGATCATGCGCGGCGCGCCAGCGGCAGCGGCGGGCCACAGCGGCGCCAGCGCCAGCGCCAGCGCGTTGGCCAGCGCCGCAAAGGTGGAAATGCGCGTGAGCCAGGTCATCCAGCCGACCTCGAAGCCGATGAAGCCGCCGAAGGCCTCGCGCGTATAGAGATAGGCGCCGCCCGGCTGGTCGAAATAACTGGAGGCCTGCGCGTAGCACAGCACGATCAGCGCGACCGCGAAGCCGGCGAGCAGGATGGCCCACACGCTGGCCGGCCCGAGCAGCGCGGCCGCCGCGGCCGGCAGCAGGTAGATGCCGCTGCCGACGACGTCGTTGATGGACAGGCCGACGATCTGCCAGCGCGAGACCGCGCGCAGCAGCGTGGGCTGGGTCACAGGCGCGCCCGCAGCTTGCCGAGCAGGGCGGTGAGCTGCTTGAGCTCGCCGTTGTCGAGCTCGCCGAACATGGCGTCGGTCCAGGTTTCGTGGTCCGCCGCCAGGCGCGCGAACAGCGTCTCGCCGGCGCGCGTCATCTGCACTTCGCTGACGCGCCGGTCGCGCGTGCCGGCGCGGCGGCGCACCAGGCGGTCCTGCTCCATGCGGTCGAGCAGGCGCGAGATGTTGCCCTGCGAGGCCAGCAGCATGCGTGAAAGTTCGGTCGCGCCGGCGGCGTGGTCTTCGCAGCGCTCGAGGTTGGCCAGCACGTCGAAGCGCGCCAGCGAGGTGTCGTGCGATTCGGCGAAGCGCCGGTTGACGTGGGATTCGATGCGCTTGGCGACCTTGGTCAGGCGGATCCAGGCGCGCAAGGCGTTCTTGGAGCGCGTGTCCGGGGCGCGCTTACGCTCCATGCGGGATGACGGCGGTGACTTCGATCTCGACCCTGGCGCGATCTTCCATCAGCGCCGCCACCTGCACCATGGACATGGTCGGGTAGTGCTTGCCCATGAGTTCGCGGTAGACCGCGCCGATCTCCTTGCCGCGGCGCATGTATTCGCGCTTGTCGGTGATGTACCAGGTCATGCGCGCCACGTGCTCGGGCTTCGCGCCGCCGGCCTTGAGCATGGTCAGCACGTTGTTCAGCGTCTGGCGCACCTGTTCGACCAGGTCGTCGCTGTGGAACTGCTCCTTCTCGTCCCAGGCCACCTGGCCGGAGACGAACAGCACACGGCCCTCGGCCACGATGCCGTTGGCGTAGCCGCGCGGCCGCGGCCAGCCTTCAGGCTGGACGATGCGCACCGAGCACCTGCTTGGCGATCACCAGCTTCTGCACCTCGGAGGCGCCCTCGTAGATGCGCAGCGCGCGGATCTCGCGATACAACTCCTCGACCGGCACGCCGGCCGTGACGCCGAGGCCGCCGAACATCTGCACCGCGGCGTCGATCACGCGCTGGGCCGACTCGGTCGCGTGCAGCTTGGCCATCGAGGCCTCGCGCGTAACGCGGGGCGCGCCCTGGTCGCGCGTCCACGCCGAGCGGTAGATCAGCAGGGCGCTGGTGTCGATGTCGAGCGCCATCTGGGCGAGTTGCGCCTGCACCAGCGGCAACTCGGACATCTTGGCGCCGAATAGCTCGCGCTGCGTCACCCGGGTCAGCGCCTCGTCGAGCGCGCGGCGCGCGAAACCGAGCGCGGCGGCGCCGACCGTGGTGCGGAACACGTCGAGCGTGCCCATCGCGACCTTGAAGCCCTCGCCGGCGGCGCCGACCAGCGCCGCGGCCTTGATGCGGCAGGCGCTGAACTTCAGGCGCGCGAGCGGGTGGGGCGCGATGACCTGGATGCGCTCGGCGACCTTGAGTCCCGGATTGTCGGCATCCACGATGAACGCACTGATGCCGCGCGCGCCATCGTCCGAGGTGCGCGCGAATACCACGTAGAAGTCGGCGATGCCGCCATTGGAGATGTAGGTCTTCTCGCCGTTGAGCACGAAGTCGTCGCCGTCGGCGCGGGCGCTCAGCGTCAGCGCGGCGACATCGGAGCCCGCCATGGGCTCGGTCAGGGCGAAGGCGGCGATCTTCTTGCCGGCGCGCACCGGCTCCAGATACTCGCGTTTCTGCGCGGCGTTGCCGAACAGCGTGATCGGCCCGCTGCCCAGGCCCTGCATGGCGAAGGCGAAGTCGGCGAGGCCGGAATGGCGCGCCAGCGTCTCGCGCACCAGGCACAGCGTGCGCACGTCGAGCTTGCCGTCCTCGGGCGCGGCGTGGGCGAGCCAGCCGCCGTTGCCGAGCGCCTTGACCAGCACGCGGCATTCGTCGTCGACGTCGCGGCCATGGGCCGCTCCCACAAGCTTGGCGCCGGCCCAGGTTTCCAGCTCGGACGCGAGCTGGCGATGCCGCTGCTCGAAGAACGGCCACTGCAGGAAGGTCTGGTCGGCCATCTAGTTGCCCTCGAACTTGGGGGTCTGCTTGGCCACGAACGCCTGATAGGCGCGCTTGAAGTCCTGGGTCTGCATGCAGATCGCCTGGGCTTTGGCTTCGGCTTCGATTGCGGCATCGATGCCCAAGTTCCATTCGCGGTGCAGCATCTGCTTGGTCATGGCGTGGGCGAAGGTCGGGCCGCCGGCGAGCTTGTGCGCCAGCGCCATGGCTTCGAGCATGAGTTGCTCGGGCGCGACCAGCCGGTTGAAGAACCCCCACTGCGCGCCTTCCTCGGCGCTCATCGAGCGGCCGGTGTAGAGCAGTTCGGCGGCGCGGCCCTGGCCGATGAGGCGGGGCAGGATGGCGCAGGCGCCCATGTCGGCGCCGGACAGGCCCACGCGCACGAACAGGAACGCGGTCTTCGCGCGCGGCGTGGCGTAACGCAGGTCCGAGGCCATGGCCAGGATCGCCCCGGCGCCGGCGCAGACGCCGTCCACCGCCGCGATGATCGGCTGCGGGCAGGCGCGCATGGCCTTGACCAAGGCGCCGGTCATGCGCGTGAAACGCAGCAGGCCGGCCGGCTACATCTTCGTCAGCGGGCCGATGATCTCGTGCACGTCGCCGCCGGAGCAGAAATCGGCGCCGGCGCCGGTCAGCACCACGACCTTGACCTGCGGGTCCTTGCGCAGCGCGCGGAAGGTTTCGGTCAGCTCCTGGTAGGAGTCGAAGGTCAGCGGATTCTTGCGCTCGGGCCGGTTCAGCGTGACGGTGGCGACGCCACCCGACTGCGCCCACAGGAAGTGCTTGGGGGTCTTCATGGCGCTAGTGTAGTATAACTTTACACGTAAAGTATTTCGGAGAGGGTGATGAAGGTCGTCTGCCTGGGCGCCGGTCCGTCGGGCCTGTACCTGGCCATCTCTTTGAAGCTGCGCGACCCCGCGCACGACGTCACCGTGTACGAGCGCAACCAGCCCGGCGACACCTACGGCTGGGGCGTGGTGTTCTCCGACCAGACCCTGGAGAACCTCACGGCCAACGACCCGGCCAGCGCCAGGGCCATGGCCGACGAGCTGATCCGCTGGGACTACATCGACGTCAAGATCCGCGGCGAGGTCGAGCGCTCCGGCGGCCACGGTTTCATCGGCATCGGCCGCCGCCGCATGCTCGAGATCCTGTCGCAGCGCGCCGCCGAGCTGGGCGTGAAGCAGCAGTACGCGACGGACGTGCAGCTCGCCGACCTGGACCGGTTCAAGGACGTGGATCTCGTGGTGGCCGCCGACGGCCTCAACTCCAGGGTGCGCAACAGCGACCTCAAAGGCTTCAAGGCCGACATCGAGATGCGCCCCAACAAGTTCGTCTGGCTGGGCACCCACCAGCGTTTCGACGACGCCTTCACCTTCATGTTCGAGGAAACCCCGCACGGCTGGATGTGGGCGCACGCCTACCAGTTCGACGCCGGCACCTCGACCTTCATCGTCGAATGCCGGCCGGAGACCTACGACAAGTGGGGCTTCGAACGCATGTCGCACGAGGAGTCCGCCGAAACCTGCCGGCGCATCTTCGAAAAGCACCTGGGCGGCCACACGTTGCTGACCAACTCCGCCCACATCCGCGGCTCGGCCTGGATCAGTTTCCCGCGCGTGCTGTGCCGCAACTGGGTGAAGGGCAACGTCGTGCTGATCGGTGACGCCGCCCACACCGCGCACTTCTCGATCGGTTCGGGCACCAAGCTCGGCTTCGAGGACGCCATCTCGCTGGCCCGCCACCTGCACTCCGATGTGGGAGCGGCCCACGGCCGCGACTCGTTACAGGCTGCGCTGAAGGCCTACCAGGCCGAGCGCGAAGTCGAGGCGCTCAAGCTGCAGAGCGCCGCGCGCAACTCGATGACCTGGTTCGAGGAGATCGGCCGCTACCTCGATTACGGCGTCAAGCAGTTCACCTACGCGCTGCTCACGCGCAGCCAGCGCGTATCGCACGAGAACCTGCGCGTGCGCGACAAGCAATGGCTGGAGGGCGTCGAACGCGCCTT
>JANNLM010000366.1:0-5657 GCA_031396825.1 Gammaproteobacteria bacterium
TCAAGATCTACAACCTCACGCCGACGCTGTACCTGTCGAACGACTACACCGGCGCCAGCGTGCTGTGCTCGCTGTACCTCGACCCGGCCTTCCGCTCCGGCGGCACCGGCCACCTGCTGTCACGCAGCCGTTTCATGCTGATGGCGCAGTTCCCGCAGCGCTTCGCCGCGAAGGTCATCGCCGAGATGCGCGGCGTGTCGGACGAGCAAGGCCGCTCGGCGTTCTGGGAGGGCCTGGGGCGGCACTTCTTCACCATCGACTACGGCGATGCCGAGCACGTCGTCGGCATGGGCAACAAGGCCTTCATCGCCGAGCTGATGCCCAAGCACCCGATCTACACCGTGCTGCTGTCGCCGGAAGCGCGCGCGGTGATCGGCAAGGTCCACGCGCAGACCGCGCCAGCCCTGCACCTGCTCGAGCGCGAGAACTTCCGCATGCAGGGTTACATCGACATCTTCGACGGCGGCCCGACCATCGAGTCGCCGGCGTCCGACATCCGCACCATCAAGCGCAGCCGGCTGTTGAAGGCCGTGGCCGGCGCGGACAGCAACGCCGTGCCGCACCTGGTCGCCAACACCAAGCTCGACGAGTACCGCTGCCTGCTCGCCGACCTGAACCCCTCCGGCGCCACCGCGCCGCTGTCGAAGGTCCAGCTCGAGGCGCTGCGCGTGAAGCCGGGCGACCCCGTGCGCGCCACGGTGCTCTGAGCATGGAGCGCGGGCAACTGTTCATTGACGGGCGCTGGGCCGCCGGCGCCGGCAAGGCGTTCGACAGCCGCGATCCCGCCACCGGCGACACCCTGTGGTCCGGCAACGCCGCGGCGCCGGCCGACGTGGATCGCGCCTTAGCCGCGGCGCGCCGCGCGTCGGAGGACTGGAGCGCAATGGCCAGCGCCGGGCGCGAAGCGATCGTGCGCCGCTTCGCCGGCGAGCTCGAGCAGCACAAGGAGGCGCTGGCGCAGGTCATCGCGCGCGAAACCGGCAAGGTGCTGTGGGACGCGCGCGGCGAGGCGACGTCCATGGTCAACAAGGTGGACATCTCGGTGCGCGCGTTGCAGGCGCGCACCGGCGTCACCGAGACCGCCACCGCCGGCGCCACCAACGCCCTGCGCCACAAGCCGCACGGCGTGGTGGCCGTGTTCGGCCCGTACAACTTCCCCGGCCACCTGCCCAACGGCCACATCGTGCCGGCGCTGCTGGCCGGCAACACCGTGGTGTTCAAGCCCAGCGAGCTGACGCCGCTGGTGGCCGAGGAGACGGTGAAGCGGTGGGAGCGCGCCGGCCTGCCCAAGGGCGTGCTGAACCTGGTGCAGGGCGAGCGCGCCACCGGCGCGGCCGTGGCGGCGCACACCGAGCTCGACGGCTTGTTCTTCACCGGCAGCGAGCGCGTCGGCCACCTGCTGCACCAGCAGTTCGCCGACAAGCCGCAGAAAATCCTGGCGCTCGAAATGGGCGGCAACAACCCGCTGGTGGTCGGCACGGTGGCCGATACCCGCGCGGCGGTGCACGAGATCGTGCAGTCGGCGTTCCTGTCGAGCGGCCAGCGCTGCACCTGCGCGCGGCGTTTGTTCGTGCCGCTTGGCCGAGAGGGCGATGCGCTGGTGCAGGCGCTGGTGGCGGCCGTGGGCCAGATCCGCGTCGGCGCCTGGAACGACGAGCCGGCGCCGTTCATGGGGCCGCTGATCTCGCCGGCCGCGGTCGACGCGCTGCTCGCCGCGCAGCGGAAGCTGGTGGGCCTCGGCGCGAAGGTGCTGGTCGAGAGCCGCCGGCTCGAGCGCGGCGCCGCGTTCGTCACGCCCGGCGTGCTCGACGTCAGCGCCGTGCGCGAGCTGCCCGACGAGGAATATTTCGGCCCGCTGCTGAGCCTGGTGCGCCACGGCACGCTCGACGAGGCAATCGCGCAGGCCAACCGCACGCGCTACGGCCTGTCGGCCGGGCTGCTGTCCGACCGGCGCGAGGACTACGATCTTTTCTACCGGAAGATCCGCGCCGGCATCGTCAACTGGAACAAGCAGACCACCGGCGCCAGCAGCGCCGCGCCGTTCGGCGGCGTCGGCGCCAGCGGCAACCACCGGCCCAGCGCGTACTACGCCGCCGACTACTGCGCCTACCCCGTCGCGTCGGTGGAATCGCCGACGCTGCAGCTGCCCGCGACCCTTTCTCCCGGACTCACGCTGTAGGAGCGCCTCTCAGGCGCGACTCTTCATGGAGGTTTCCTCATGACTCTCACCCGCCTCGTCCCCCTCGCCGTCCTCGCCCTGCTGGCGCTGCCCGCAGCCGCCGCCGGCGACGACTTCGCCGACGTCAGGAAAGAAATCGCCAAGGGCCGCGACGCCAGCGTGGCGCGCCTGCGCGAATGGATCGCGGCGCCGGCGATCGCGGCCGAGGACCGCGGTTTCCCCGATGGCGCGGAGCGCATGGCGAAGCTCGCGCGCGACGCCGGCTTCCAGCAGGTGGCGGTGATCCCGACCGAGGGCAAGCCTGGCGTGTTCGCCACGCTCGACGCCGGCGCGGCGAAGACCGTCGGCCTCTACTTCATGTACGACGTCAAGCAGTTCGACCCGGCCGAATGGAAGCTGGCGCCCCCGCTCGAGGGCCGCATCGTCGACAAGCCCAACGTCGGCAAGGTCATCGTCGGCCGCGGCGCGGTCAACCAGAAGGGCCCGCAGGCGGCGTTCCTCGCGGCGCTGCACGCGATGCGCGGCGCCGGCCGCAAGCTGCCGGTGAATCTCGTGTTGGTGGCCGAGGGCGAGGAAGAGATCGGCTCGCCGCACATCACCCAGATCACGCACCGGCCGGAAGTGGCCGCGGCGCTGAAGAACACCGTCGGCGTGTTCATGCCGTCCGCGTCGCAGGATCTCGACGGCATCGTCCAGGTAAGCCTCGGCGCCAAGGGCGTGGTCGAGTTGCAGTTGATCGCCAGCGGCGACAAATGGGGCCGTGGCCCCGGCAAGGACGTGCACTCGTCGCTGAAGGCCATGATCGACAGCCCGTCGTGGCGCCTGGTCAAGGCGCTCGACACGCTGGTATCGAAGGACGGCAACACCATCGCCATCGACAACTATCCGAAGCCGCGCCCGGTCAGCAAGGACGAGCGCGCGATGGTCGCCGAGGGCGCCCGGCGGCGCAGCGAGGAGCAATGGAAGAAACAGTTCAGCACCGCGCACTGGATCGACGACCTGCCGTGGGAAAAGGCGCTCGAGCGGCTCATCTCGCAGCCGACGGTCAACATCCAGGGCCTGGTCGGCGGCTACACCGGGCCGGGCGGCAAGACCGTGCTGCCCTACCGCGCCGAGGCCAAGATCGACCTGCGGCTGGTGCCCGGCATGACGCGGGACGCGGCCGTGAAGGCGCTGAAGGCGCATCTCGCCAGGCGCGGCTACGGCGACGTCGAGGTCAACGTCACGGGCGGCTACGACCCGACGGCGACGTCGAAGGACGCGGCGCTGATCCGGGCGCAGGTGTCGGTGCTGCAGCGCGCCGGCATCGAGCCGCTGCTGTGGCCGCGCAACGCCGGGTCCTATCCGGGCTTCGCCTTCACCGGCGAGCCGCTGAAGCTGGCCTCGGGCCACTTCGGCCTCGGCCACGGGGGCGGCGCGCACGCGCCGGACGAGTACTTCGTCATCGAGTCGTCGAATCCCGCCGTGCAGGGCCTCGACGGCGCGACGCTGTCGTACGTCGAATACCTGTACGAGCTGGCGCGCTGACGTCATTCCCGCGAAAGCGGGAATCCAGGAAGGACTGGGTCCCCGCGTCCGCGGGGACGACAACTATGGCGCCGCCGGCTCGGTCATCAGCTGCTTGATGGTCTTGACCGGCACCGAACCGTAGCTCAGGAAGCGGTTGTGGAAGTCCTTCAGGCTGAAGGCCGCGCCGAGCTTCTGCTTCTGCTGCTCGCGGAACTCGTAGATCTCCGAGAAGCCGGCGAAATAGCTGGTCAGCTGCACGCTCGACAGCTGCACGCGCCGCCACTTGCCGCGCGCCTCGGTCTCGGTCTGGAAGCCTTCGTGCATCAGCAGCTTGAGCGCGTCCTCCTCGCCCATGCCGAGCACGTGCACCGAGTAGTCAAGAATGGTGTTGAGGGTGGCCCGCAGCTGGAACTTGTCGAGCATCAGCCATAGCTCCGGCTCGTGATTGCCCCAGCCGTTCTCGAGCATCATGCGCTCGGCGTACACCGCCCAGCCCTCGACCATCGGACCGTTGCCCAGGATGCTCTTGATCAGGCTCGGTGACTTGTTGGAGTGCAGCAGCTGCACGTAGTGCCCCGGCACGCCTTCGTGGATGTTGAGGATCTGCAGCATGCGGTCGTTGTACTCGCGCAGGAAGCTTTCCTGCCGCTCCGGCGTGAAATCGCTCATCGGGTTGACGTTGTAATACGTCGGCGCTCCCGGATTGAACGGGCCCGGTGCGTCGATCGAGGCGATCGCCACGCCGCGCGTGGGCGAGAACGGCGGCGTCTCGCGCACCACCAGCGGCTTGCTCGGGTCCTGGTCGAGCAGGTCCTTCTCGCGCACGAACTTCTCCAGCGCAGGGACCTGCGCGCGCACGTCGTCGACGAATTTCTCGGGCTTCGAATGCTGCTCCGAGACCTTGGCCACGATCTGGGCGATCAGCGCATTGCGCTCCTTCGGCATGGGCACTTTCTTGCCGAAGTACTTCGGCCAGAGCGTGCGCGAGTGCTTTTCCATGTCGGCCAGCAGCTTTTCCTTGTGCACTTTGGCGCGCTCGAACAGCTCCTCGATGGTGAAGCCGGACTGGATGTCGAACGCGTACTTCTGCTCGTACAGCGCGCGGCCGAGCTGGAACTCGCGGCCGTAGTCCGGCGTCAGCGAGGGCTCGAGCTCGGTCAGCCAGGCGACGTAGCCCTCGATGGCCTTGCGTGACGCCGCCAGCCGGTCCGCGAAGCGCGCCTTCTCCCTGGCGTCGAGGCCCGAGGCCCCGACTTTCCTCGCCAGGTCGTCGCCGAGCAACGCCAGCGCGCCCTTGTGCTGGCCGATGGCGAGCTGGGTGTGCTCGCGCGTCGGCCGGCGGATGTTGGCGCGCACCGCCGCGTACAGCGCCGGCACTTTGTCCAGGCGCGCCGACACGATGCGCAGGCGCTCGTCGAGCGGCGCGAACTCGGTGCTGAGGATCACGTCGAGGACGTTGGCCGGGTTGTAGGACGACAGCGCCGGGTTCCACTCCCACTCGCGCAGCGCGGTGCGGCGCCAGTGCGCGCCCTTGAGGAAGTTGTCGATCTGGACGTAATCGGCGCGCAGCAGCGGCTCAAGCCGCGCCGGGTCGAAGCGCGCCAGCGCCTGCTGCTGCCGCGCGAGGAAGTCGAGCTCGCGCTGCTGCCACTTCGCGTCGGGGATCGTCACCTCGCGGGCGGGCCGGTAGTCCCCTTCGCTGACCGCCCGCTCGGGGTAGAACTTCATCATCTCGCCGACGAAGGTGTCCTCGAACGCACGGAACGCGGCGTTGGGGTCGGCCGGCGGGGTTGTGACGCACGCCGCAGGAAGGAAAGCCGCTGCCGTTACAATGAGCTTCAGTCCGCGCATGCGTTGCTCCCGGGGGGAAAGCGCGGATGTTACGCCACCGGCATAGACCAATGAAAACAGTGGAGGCGAACTTCGACGGGCTGGTCGGACCCACGCACAACTACGCGGGGCTGGCCTA
>JANNLM010000011.1:0-5084 GCA_031396825.1 Gammaproteobacteria bacterium
GAGGTTGCGGTCGATCTCGAGGTTGCGCCGCGTCACCGCGTCGAGCACCAGCGCCTCGTCGAGCGGCTCAACGCGCAGGCCGCGCAGGTGCGGCAGCATCTGCTTCTGCGTCTGCTGCACGTACTGCAGCAGCGCGCCGGCGGCGCCGATGGCCGCGGTCATGCCGTCCACGCCGAAGCCCTTGAGGTCGCGCGTGCCGAATTGCGCGGTGAGCAGGCGCTGCGCGCTGGCCGGATCGAAGTGCCACGGCGGTTGCGGGCGCGGGCTCCAGGGCCCGGCGTCCTGCGCCTGGCCGTCGGCGACCAGCAGCTCGGACGGCCGCAGGCGCGCCAGTTCGGCGTGCAGCTCGGCCGCTCGCGGGCTCTCGATCACGGCGAAGGCGCCCGAGGCGAGTTCGAGCCAGGCCAGGCCGTGGCGATCCTTGGTCGAGCACAGCGCGGCCAGCACGTTGGCGCGGCGCGGGTCGAGCAGGGCGTCTTCGGTGACGGTGCCGGGCGTCACCACGCGCACCACTTCGCGCTTGACCGGGCCTTTCTCGGCGCCGACTTCGCCGACCTGCTCGCAGATCGCCGCCGATTCGCCCAGCTTCACCAGCCGCGCCAGGTACTGGTCGAGGGCGTGATGCGGCACGCCGGCCATCGGGATCGGCGCGCCGGCCGACTCGCCGCGCTGGGTCAGCGTGATGTTGAGCAGCTTCGCGCCCTTGCGCGCGTCGTCGTAGAACAGCTCGTAGAAGTCGCCCATGCGGAACAGCAGCAGCAAGTCCGGGTACCCCGCCTTGATGGCGAGGTACTGCTGCATCAGCGGGGTGTGTGGGGCGGCGATCATGACGGGGGCTGCGGCGGGCGCGTAATGCTACCGCATGCCAATCCGCCGGCTGGCGAGCTAGGACGCGCGCGCGCGGCTGCGCTTGTTCTCGAGCATGCGCGCGTCGGCCTCGGCGACGATCTTCTCGATTGGCACGTCGCGCGACAGCGAGACTTCCGTGGCGCCGATGCAGGCGGTAACCGAGAACGGCAGCGCCCATGCGGCGCTGGCTTCCTGCAGGGCGCTGGCGATGCGCCGGCGCAGCCCCTCCACGCTGCGGCAGTCGGCCGCGAACACCAGGAACTCGTCGCCGCCGACGCGGGCGACGATGTCGTTGTTGCGCGAGCACACGCGCAGCGCCTCGCCGACGGCGACGATGGCCTTGTCGCCGGCCTCGTGGCCGTGGCGGTCGTTGATGCCCTTGAGGTCATCCACGTCCACGAACAGCAGCGCACACGGCTGGCGCAGGCTGCGGGCGTTGCTCAGGGCCTGGTCGGCCATGGCGTTGAAGCCGCGCCGGTTGTAGTGGCCGGTCAGTTCGTCGGTGATGGTCTGCATGTGCAGCGCGGCGCGCACGCGGCGCAGCTGGACCGACTCCCACCAGGTCACGCGCATCAGCGTTTCCTGCGTGTAGGCGCTGGCGGCGGCGATCAGCATCATGAGGAGCAGGGTGTAGCTCTGCAGCCACGGCGCCGTCT
This sequence comes from Gammaproteobacteria bacterium, assembly GCA_031396825.1. GTDB lineage: Bacteria > Pseudomonadota > Gammaproteobacteria > Nevskiales > Nevskiaceae > JACPFV01. The sequence goes on from JANNLM010000011.1 coordinate 1,506, forward strand.
GCGGCGTGCCGTAGGTGAACTCCAGGGCGATGGCGAGGACGCCGGCCACGGCCGAGCCCGCCACCATGCGGCGCCAGGCGAAGGCGCCGAAGAACGATGCCGCGATCATGACGATGCCGACCATCTGCGCCGGGTAGTCCATGGCCCCATTCAGGGCGAAGTAGCGCAGCGCCACCACCGCCAGCAGGGAGACCAGCACGGCTGCGCTCTGGATGGCCTGGATCACGTGGCGCGGTGGCCCTGGCACGGCGGTCGCGATGGCGGCCGCCAGCGTCACCGGCATCACCAGCAGCTCGATCCACACCAGCGTCGGAACCACCGCCGGCTCCGGGTGGAACAGGAAGCCCTGGTAGAAGGGGGCAAGGCCGAAACCCAGTGCCAGCGCCAGGAAAATGCCGGTGCGGGCATAGGCCAGGTTGCCCCGCAGGGTCTGCCGGAACAGGGCTTCGTCCTCTGCGGAGAAGCGCACAGGTGCGGCGGCTATGGTGAACAGCCTTGCCCACTGCGGCATCCAGCTCCCCTCCCTGGGTTGCTCATTGCTGCATTGCCGCATTGCGGCAAACGCTAGCCCTTAAGATACGCGCCTTTCCCGGCGCTATCAGCGAATGAACAAGCACGAAGCCGCTACCGACCCTGAAATGGACGTCCAGCTGGGCAAGCTGGAGACGCTGGCCGCCAAGCGTGTGGACAAGGCGGACCAGGACCTGTTCAAGGCCTTCGTGCGGGCCTACTTCGAGATGGCGTCGGCCGAGACGCTCAAGCTGCGCCCGACCGACGAGTTGCTCGACGCCGCGCTGGCCCAGTTCCAGTTCATGCGCACGCGCAAGGCCGATGAGCCGCTGATCGAAGTGCAGCCGCCGCAGGACGCCGCCGCCGCGGGCAGCAAGGGCTTCGCCACCGTGCGCACGGTGATCGACGACATGCCCTTCATCTACGACTCGGTCGGCATGGCGGTGCGCGAGTGCGGCGTGTCGATCGATTGGACCGTGCACCCGGTGCTGCGCGTGAAGCGCGATGCGCGCGGCCACCTGCAGGAAGTGTTCGGCGTGGCCGGCACCGGGGCCGAGGGCATGGCCGAGTCGCTGGTCCACGTCGAATGCGAGGCGCTGGGCAAGCCGGAGGACTACCCGGCGCTGGAGCGCAAGCTGCGCGACGTGCTCGGCGAGCTGCGCCAGTGCGTCGACGACTACCCGGCGCTGCGCAAGAGCGTGCAGGTGCTGGTCAAGCAGCTCGACGCGGTGCCCAAGGGCGCCGACGCCGCTGAGTTCAAGGAGGCGCAGGACTTCCTGCGCTGGCTCGAGGAGGGCCGCTTCACCTTCCTCGGCTACTCCGAGTCGCGCGTGGGCAAGACCGGCTTCGAGGACGTGCGCGCCGCCGCGCTCGGCCTGCTGCGCCCGGGCGGGCGCTTCGAGGACACCGAGGAGTACATCGCGCCGCGCGAGGAGCTGTCCAAGTACGCCACCAGCAAGCGCGTGGTCGTGGTCAGCAAGGGCAACGTGCGCTCGCCGCTGCACCATCCCGAATATTTCGACGTGATCTCGGTCAAGCACTTCGACGCCAGCGGCGAAGTGAAGGGCGTCAGCCGCTTCGTCGGCCTGTTCGCCACCGAGGTCTACGCCAGCCGCGTGCGCGAGATCCCGCTGCTGCGACGCAAGGCCGAGTACGTCATGCAGCGCGCGCGCGCCTGCCCGAGAACAGCCACTCGGCCAAGAACCTGCGCGAGATCATCCACGCGCTGCCGCGCGACGAGCTGTTCCAGAGCTCGGAAGCCGACCTGTTCCAGCTGTGCATGGGCATCCGCGCGCTGCGCGACCGCCACCAGCTGCGCCTGTTCATGCGGCGCGACCGCTACGGCCGCTATTACACCTGCATGGTCTACCTGCAGCGCGAGCGCTACTCGGCCGAGCTGCGCGACCGCATCGCGACCGAGCTGAACGGCGTGTTTGGCGCGACCTCGATCGACCGCACCGTCGAGTTCCTGCGCGGTTCGCTGGCGCGCATCCATTACGTGGTGCGCACCGAGCCCGGCACCACGATCGCGCTGTCGGCCGACGAGGTCGAGAAAAAGCTGCAGGCGGCGACGCGCTCGTGGCGCGAGCAGATGCGCGAGGTGTTCCGCCCGCACCCGACCATCCACGGCGGCGAGATGGCGGCGCGTTTCGGCGACGCCTTCCCGGTGTCGTACACCGCGACCACCACGGCCGAGGAAGCGGCGGCCGACGTCGAGCACCTGATCCGCCTGTCGCCGGCGCAGCCGCTGCTGCCGCGCCTGGCCGCCGCCACCGACGGCGCGGCCACGCTCAAGCTGTACTCGCTCGGCAAGCCGATCGCGCTGTCCGACGTGCTGCCGACGCTGGAGAATTTCGGCCTGCGCGTGATCTGGCAGGACCCGACCGAGGTCAAGCCGCGCGAGGGGGGCACCCTGTGGGTGCAGGCCTTCGCCGTGAACCTCGGCCAGTTGGCCCCGTCCGACGCGCAACGCGCCGCGTTCGAGGCCGCCTTCCTGCAGACCTGGACCGGCGAGCTCGAAAACGACGGCCTCAATCGCCTGGTGCTGCGCGCCGGGCTCGACGCGCGCCAGGTGGTGTGCCTGCGCACGCTGTGCAAGTACCTGCTGCAGACGGGATTGCCCTACAGCCAGTCGTACATCGAGCAGCTGCTGGCCGAACACGCCGCCATCGCGGCGCTGCTGGTGCGGGTGTTCGAGGCGCGCTTCGATCCGGCGCTCGACGACAGGAAGCGCAAGACCGAAGAACTGAAGCTGGCGCAGGAGCTCGACGCGCTGCTCGACAAGGTGGCCACGCTCGACGGCGACCGCGTGCTGCGCGCGCTGCTGGCCGTGGTGCGCGCCGCGCTGCGCACGAATTACTTCCAGACCCGCGCCGACGGCCGGCCCAAGCACTACGTCAGCGTGAAGCTCGACCCGAAGAAGGTGCCGGAGCTGCCGCAGCCGCTGCCGATGTTCGAGATCTTCGTCTACGCGCCGGAGGTGGAGGGCATCCACCTGCGCGCCGGCAAGGTCGCGCGCGGCGGCCTGCGCTGGAGCGACCGCCGCCAGGATTTCCGTACCGAGGTGCTGGGCCTGATGAAGGCGCAGCAGGTCAAGAACGCGATCATCGTGCCGGTGGGCGCCAAGGGCGGCTTCGTGGTCAAGCAGGCCGACCCGGGCAAGCGCGATGAATGGCTCAAGGCCGGCGTCGAGTGCTACAAGACCTTCCTGCGCGGCCTGCTCGACATCACCGACAACCGCGAAGGCGATGCGATCGTGGTGCGCCCGAACGTGGTGCGTTATGACGAGGATGATCCTTACCTTGTCGTTGCGGCGGACAAAGGTACGGCGACGTTCTCCGACATCGCCAATGGCCTTTCGGCCGAGTACGGGCACTGGCTCGGCGATGCGTTCGCCTCCGGCGGCAGCGCCGGTTACGACCACAAGAGGATGGGCATCACGGCCAAGGGCGGCTGGGAGAGCGTCAAGCGCCACTTCCGCGAGATGGGCAAGGACATCCAGTCCGAGGAATTCACCGTGGTCGGCGTCGGCGACATGAGCGGCGACGTGTTCGGCAACGGCATGCTGCT
>JANNLM010000023.1:0-2985 GCA_031396825.1 Gammaproteobacteria bacterium
CCGGGAAGTCCGGCTGCTTCTGGTCGAGGTTGACCGCGAGGATCTCGAAATCCACCGGCGCCGCTTCGCGCAGTTGCAGCAGGATGTCGAGCAGCGTCCACGAATCCTTGCCGCCTGAGAGGCAGACCATGACGCGGTCGCCGTCCTCGATCATGCGGTAATCGCCGATGGCCTGGCCGACCTGCCGGCGCAGGCGCTTGGCCAACTTGTTGGCTTCAATTTTCCCATCCCGCTTCGGCGGGACGAACTGCAGGGGCGTGACGGAGGACATGGGGCGGCGATTGTACCCGCGTCAGTTGCCGACGACTTCCCGCTGGTAGATGCGCCGGTCGTCCTGCGTGTGCAGGCCGAAGGTGACCGTCGCGGTCGGGTCCTCGGCATAGGTGCCGTTGGCGTCGGTATCGGCGGTCAGCAGCGAATAGGGCACGGTCGGACTCACCGGCGGCGACGCCAGGTCGATGCTCAGCGTGGCCTGGCCGTCGTCGAGCGGCGCGCCCAGCCGGACGGTCCAGCGGCCGTTGCCGTACGCGGTCAGGATCTTGCTCTGGCCGGCGACGGCCGGCACCAGTGTGATGTCGCTGGCGGCGAGCACGGTGCAACTGTCGGCCAGGTTGGGCACGAAGGTGACCCCGTCGAAGTATTCCGCGCGCAGCGGCACGTCGAGCGGCATCAGCTCCGAGCCGTACTTTGGCTCGAAGTACAACCGCCCGAAGCGCTGCGCCTTGGCGTTGGCGGTGAAGGCGACGCCGCCGCCCGACGTGGCCGAGCCGATCACGATCGGCGACTCGGCCGGCACGATGCTGTCGCCGTCGGTGAACGTCGGCAGCGTGATGGCGATCTCGGCCGCGAACGCACCCACCAGGCTGCGCACGAACGACAGGCCCGGCAGCGTGATCGTCGCCACGCCGTCGTTGGCCGCGCTGATCGTCGGCGCGGCCAGCCCGCCGGTGTTCAGCGCCGGCGTGCCGGCCACGGCCGGGTCGTCGTAGGCCGCGTAGCCGGGCTGCGCGAGCGTGTCGGGCAGCGTCTCGAGGACGCCCTCGTAGTTCAGCGTCGTAGCGTTGGCGGCGTTCTCGGCCGTCAGCGTCACCGCCGCGGCGTTCCACGCCAGCGTGCTGCCGAGGTAGCTGAAGCCGCCGGTCAGGCAGGCCGGCGCCAGCGTGCCGTCGGTGACCTTGAAGTGGTCGGGCACGAAACGCCCGGCGTTGACCGTGCCCGTAATCGTGCGCTGCGCCGCGGTGGAGTCGTCGGCATCGACGTTGGCCCACGACGCGTCCTCGAGCGCGATCGTGACGCGGCCGACTTCCGAATACGTGGCGGTGTCGGTGCGCCGGGCGCCGCCGCTGGCCGCTCCCCAGGAGCCCAGCGACAGCGCGCCGGCGACCGTCGCCGGCGCCAGCGCCACCGGCGTCGCGGCGGTCGGCGAGCCGTCGTAGTTCGAGACTGCCGCGCCGCCGGCCGTCCGGCCCGTCGCGACGATGGTGAACGGCTGGCCGGCGCGGTGGCGCGGCAGCCCGCTGTTCGCGGCATTGGTCAGGGCCGTGGTCAGGCCGGCGGTGGTCTCGGAGCCCTGGCTCGGCGCGACCGACAGGCTCGAAGGCCGGATGGCGAAGTTGTCGATCGAGCAGCCGCGGGCGCCGGTGGTCGAGTCGGTCACGCGGATGCGCGCTTCCTTGAGGCCGGCGTCGAGGAACGTGCCGCTCACCTGCGCCTTGCCGGCGACGAAGGTCACCGACGACAGGGTCTGCGCCAAGGTCCAGGTGCTGTTGCAGCCGTAGACGTCGGTCGTGCCTGAGCTGTTCGAGGCGTTGAGGACCTCGACGCTGGCACCGCCGTTGTACGTTGCATTCTGGCCGCTGCCGAAACCGTTGAGCGCATACAGGTCGAGCGTGAAGGCCGCGCCGGCGGTCTTGGTGGTCATCTGGCCGGTCAGCAGGTTGGCGCCGACGTCCACCGCGTTGAAGAAGCCGGGGGTACCGGCCGTCGTGGTGTCGGCGAAGCGCAGGATGATGCTGTCCCAGGAGATGTCGTCCTTCTGGCTCGCAATCGTTCCGGCCACGACGCGCAGCGTGTGCGTGCCCGCCGCAAGCAGCAGGCTGGTGCTGACCGTGAACGGGTCGCCGTTGGTGGTCAGCGTGCCGATCTGGGTGCCGTTCACCAGCACGGAGGCGTCGGTGCTGTTGACGTCGCGCAGGCGGTAGAAGCGCACCGAGTTCAGCCGCCGGCCGGTCCCGAGCGTGAAAGTCATGTTGAGCGCCGTGGCCTCGTCGGCATCCGGATAGAACTGGCTCGAGCCCACGGTGACGTCGCCGGTGAAGTCGTAGTCGTCGTTGGCGTCGTCGTCGTCGCCGACGTGGCGGCGCTGGCTCAGCATCACGCTGTCGGTGGTGGCCGTGCTGGACAGCGTGAGCGCGCTCCAGCTGAAATCGTTGGCGTTCGTGCAGTTGCCGCTCGAGCCCAAGGGGTCGATGACGGCGATGCTGTGATCACCGGCGCCAAGCGAGACGCCCGTGGTCAGGGTGATGGTGACCGTGCCGGGGAGCGAGCAGGCGCCGCAGACCAGCGCGCTGCGCTGCGTGCCGTCGAGGTCGATGGTGATGTCGATGTCGTCGAGGCTGACGGCGTCCTGCAGCGTGAACGCGGTGATGGTCGCGGCCTGGGTCAGGTGGAACCGGCTCGGGTAGGTGCGGTACTTGTCGCAGTCCACCGGGTCGGCCGGCGAGAACTCGGGCCGGTTGTCCTCGTCGCCGGTGTGGAAGAAGCCGTTCAGCACGACGTCCGCCGGCGCCAGCGGCGCGACGGCCAGCAGCGCGAGCGCGGCGGCGCGGAAGAGGTGGCGGCGCACTAGGGCACCAGCACTTTGGTGCGCAGCTGGCGGCGCACGTAGTCCACGCTGCCGTAGACGCCGCTGGTGGCGGTGACGTCCGCGACGAAGTACCGGCGCGCGGCGCCGTCGAGCGTGTGGCTGGTGCGCGTGCACGACAC
>JANNLM010000045.1:0-4903 GCA_031396825.1 Gammaproteobacteria bacterium
CCCGCTCGACCAGGCCATCGCCCTGATCAAGGAATGCGCCACCGCCAAGTTCAAGGAGTCGGTGGACATGGCCATCAACCTCGGCGTCGATGCGTCGAAGTCCGACCAGAATGTGCGCGGCTCCACCGTGCTGCCGCACGGCGCCGGCAAGTCGGTCAAGGTCGCCGTGTTCGCGCAGGGCGCCAAGGCTGACGAAGCCAAGGCCGCCGGCGCCGACATCGTCGGCATGCAGGACCTCGCCGACAAGATGAAGGGCGGCGACCTGTCGTACCAGGTCGTGATCGCGGCGCCGGACGCGATGCGCGTCGTCGGCGCGCTCGGCCAGGTGCTGGGCCCGCGCGGCCTGATGCCGAACCCGAAGACCGGCACGGTCACGCCGGACGTGGCGACGGCCGTCAAGAACGCGAAGGCCGGCATGGCGAAGTACCGCACCGACAAGGCGGGAATCCTGCACTGCTCGGTCGGCTCGGCCAACTTCGAGCCGGAAAAGATCAAGGAAAACCTGGTCGCCGTGGTACGCGACGTGCGCAAGCACAAGCCCGCCTCGTCGAAGGGCATTTTCATCAAGAAGGTGACGCTGTCCACGACCATGGGCCCGGGAGTCCGGGTCGACGTCGGCACGTTGCCCGAGTGATTTAACGAATTTGGCTGTGTGGTGCTGTTGGCCACACCGTCGAAGACCGTATGTGGGAGCGGCCCATGGCCGCGACTTTAAAGGCGCAAGCCGCATACGCAGACGGTGGAAGCGAAGAGAGGTTGGCTTCGCGACACCGGAAGGTGGATGGGTGACCCGCAAGGGAAGTCCATCTGTTTGTTCAACGTTGCAACCGGAGTTTCTTATCGATGATGAGGCTTGAAGACAAGAAAGCCCTGGTTGCGGAGGTGAACGAAGTCGCGAAGCGCGCTCTCTCGGCGGTTGCCGTCGAGAACCGCGGACTGACCGCTGGCAAGTTCGACGATCTGCGCAAGAAGGCCCGTGCCAACGGGATCTACTTGCACGTGGTCAAGAACACGCTGGCGCGCAAGGCGTTGAAGGGCACGGCTTTCGAGTGCCTGGATCCCGCCCTGGTCGGTCCGCTCGTGCTCGGGTTCTCGCTGGAGGATCCGGGTGCGGTCGGGCGCGTGATCAAGGACTTTGCGAAGGACAACGACAAGCTCGTCGTCAAAGCCGTGTCGATCGGAGGCCAGCTGTATTCGGCCAAGGACATCGACCGGCTGGCCAAGTTGCCGACCCGCGAGCAGGCGCTGAGCCTGCTGCTGGGCGCGATGAAGGCCCCGATCGGCAAGTTCGTCACGACTTTGCACGCGGTCCCGAGCAAGTTCGTCCGCACCGTGAAAGCGGTGGCGGATCAGAAGCTGGCTCAGGCGGCGTAGGTCACCGACGCATCAGGCAACCAGGCATTTCACACACTTTTGATTTTTGAAGGAAACAAACATGGCTAGCAAAGAAGAGATTCTTGATTCGATCGCCAAGATGTCCGTGATGGACCTGGTCGACCTCGTCAAGCTGATGGAAGACAAGTTCGGCGTCACCGCGGCCGCTCCGGTCGCGATGGCGGCTGCCGGCGGTGGTGCTGCCGCTGCGGCCCCGGTCGAAGAGAAGACCGAGTTCACCGTCGTGCTCGCCGCCATCGGCGAGAAGAAGGTGGAAGTCATCAAGGCCGTGCGCGAGATCACGGGTCTGGGGCTGAAGGAAGCCAAGGACCTCGTCGAAGGCGCGCCGCAGCCGGTCAAGGAAGGCGTCAACAAGGCTGACTGCGAGAACTTCAAGAAGAAGCTCGTAGCGGCCGGCGCCAAGGTCGAAGTCAAGTAAGCAGTTCCGGAAGCGGGGGCCGGCAGACCGGCCCCCGCCTTCCTGTTTCGTTTTTGCGGCACCCCGAATTTGAGAGTCACTGACGGAAACACCGAGAACACAATGTCCTACTCGTTCACCGAGAAGAAGCGCATCCGCAAGGATTTCCGCAAGCAGGTCGAGACGCTGGAAGTCCCGTACCTGCTGGCGACGCAGATCGATTCGTACCTGCAGTTCCTGCAGGCGGACAAGAATCCGGACAAGCGGTCCGACTCCGGCCTGCACGCGGCGTTCAAGTCGGTGTTCCCGATGCAGAGCTACTCGGGCAACGCGGCCCTCGAGTACGTGAGCTACCGGCTCGACGAGCCGGTGTTCGACGAGAAGGAGTGCCGCGTGCGCGGCATGACGTACGCCGCCCCGCTCAAGGTCAAGACCAAGCTGGTCATCTACGACCGTGAGTCGAAGGAAAAGAAGGTCAAGGAGATCCGCGAGCAGGAGGTCTACCTCGGCGAACTGCCGCTGATGACCGAGCACGGCACCTTCATCGTCAACGGCACCGAGCGCGTCGTGGTGAGCCAGCTGCACCGCTCGCCGGGCGTGTTCTTCGACCACGATAAAGGAAAGACGCACAGCTCCGGAAAGTTGCTGTACTCCGCGCGAATCATTCCTTATCGCGGTTCCTGGTTGGACTTCGAGTTCGACCCCAAAGACAACCTCTTCGTGCGCATCGACCGGCGCCGCAAGCTGCCGGCCACCATCCTGATGCGTGCGCTCGGCTACAACAGCGAGCAGATGCTCGAGCTGTTCCACGAGCAGGACACCTATCACCTCAAGGACGACGGCGCCGAGCGCGAGCTGATCGCCGACCGCCTCAAGGGCGAGACTGCGCAGTTCGACATCACCCACAAGGGCAAGGTGCTGGTCGAGGCCGGCAAGCGCATCACCGCGCGCCAGATCAAGCTCATCGCCGAGTCGGGCCTGAAGACGCTGCACGTGCCGGACGCCTACCTGGTCGGCAAGCCGCTCGCGCGTGACCTGGTCAACAAGGACACCGGCGAGGTCATCGCGCCCGCCAACAGCGAGCTGACCGACACCCTGCTGGCCGCCTTCCGCAAGGCCAACGTCAAGGACTTCAAGGTCCTGTACGTCAACGACCTCGACAAGGGACCGTACATTTCGACTACGCTGATGATCGACCCGACCCGCACGCGCCTCGAGGCGCTGGTCGAGATCTATCGGATGATGCGCCCCGGCGAGCCGCCGACGAAGGACGCCGCCGAGACGCTGTTCAACGGCCTGTTCTTCTCGCACGAGAAGTACGACCTCTCCGCGGTCGGCCGCATGAAGTTCAACCGCCGCCTGCGCAAGGAGTCGATGACCGGCGCCGCGGTGCTGTACGACGGCAGGTACTTCGCGTCGCCCCCGATGGCCAACGACGAGGACGCCAAGACCCTGCGCAAGCAGCTCGGCGAGGCCTCCGACATCGTCGACGTGGTGCGCCAGATCATCGCCATCCGCAACGGCGAGGACATCACTGACGACATCTACCACCTCGGCAACCGGCGCGTGCGCTCGGTCGGCGAGATGACCGAGAACGTGTTCCGCACCGGCCTGGTGCGCGTCGAGCGCGCGGTGCGCGAGCGCCTGGCGCTGGCCGAAGCCGAGAACCTGTTCCCGCAGGACCTGATCAACGCCAAGCCGGTCGGCGCGGCGATCAAGGAATTCTTCGGGTCCAGCCAGCTGTCGCAGTTCATGGACCAGAACAACCCGCTGTCCGAGGTCACCCACAAGCGCCGCGTATCGGCCCTTGGACCGGGCGGCCTGACGCGCGAGCGCGCGGGCTTCGAAGTACGCGACGTGCATCCGACGCACTACGGCCGCGTCTGCCCGATCGAGACGCCGGAAGGTCCGAACATCGGCCTGATCAACTCGCTGGCGTGCTACGCGCGCACCAACGACTACGGCTTCCTCGAGACGCCGTACCGCAAGGTCAGCGACGGCCGCGTGACCGACGAGATCGAATTCCTGTCGGCGATCGAGGAAGGTCGCTACGTGATCGCGCAGGCGAACTCCGAGCTCGATGCCAAGGGCAAGTTCAAGCAGGAGCTGGTGTCCTGCCGCTACCAGAACGAGTTCACGCTGCTGGGTCCGGATCGCGTCCAGTACATGGACGTGTCGCCGCGCCAGATCGTGTCCGTCGCCGCCGCGCTGGTGCCGTTCATCGAGCACGACGACGCCAACCGCGCGCTGATGGGCGCCAACATGCAGCGCCAGTCCGTTCCGACGCTGCGCAACGAGAAGCCGCTGGTCGGCACCGGCATGGAGCGCCGCGTGGCGATCGACTCCGGCGTCGCCATCACGGCGCGCCGCGGCGGCCTGGTCGACAAGGTCGACGCCTCGCGCATCGTGGTCCGCGTCAGCGACGAGGAAACCGTCCCTGGCGAGGCGGGCGTCGACATCTACAACATGATCAAGTACACGCGCTCCAACCAGAACACCTGCATCAACCAGAAGCCTCTGGTCAACGTCGGCGACCTCATCGCCCGCGGTGACGTGCTGGCCGACGGTCCTTCGACGGACATCGGCGAGCTGGCGCTGGGCCAGAACATGCTGGTCGCGTTCATGCCGTGGAACGGCTACAACTTCGAGGACTCGATCCTGATCTCGGAGCGGGTGGTCGAGGAAGACCGCTTCACCACGATCCACATCGAGGAGCTCACCTGCGTCGCGCGTGAGACCAAGCTCGGCCCCGAGGAAATCACGGCGGACATCCCGAACGTGAACGAGGCCGCGCTGCGCAAGCTCGACGAGGCCGGCATCGTGTACATCGGTGCCGAGGTCAAGCAGGGCGACATCCTGGTGGGCAAGGTCACGCCGAAGGGCGAGACCCAGCTGACGCCGGAAGAGAAGCTGCTGCGCGCGATCTTCGGCGAGAAGGCGTCCGACGTGAAGGACACCTCGCTGCGCGTGCCGCCCGGCATGGACGGCACCGTCATCGACGTGCGCGTGTTCACGCGCGAGGGCATCAAGAAGGACAAGCGCGCCCTGTCGATCGAGGAGATGGAGCTGGCCGCGGTCAAGAAGGACTTCGGCGACCAGCTGCGCATCTTC
>JANNLM010000046.1:0-2047 GCA_031396825.1 Gammaproteobacteria bacterium
CAACTGCTTGCGCGCCTTCTGCGCGACGCCGGCCGGACCGCTGCGGATCTGCTCGATCAGCGGGAACAGGTCCTGCTCGATGCGGCTCAACGCGAGGCGCAGGCGCGCGCGCGCCGACGGCTCGACCGGCATCAGCGGCGGATGCGGGTACCGCTCGTCGAGGTACTCGACGATGATGCGCGGCGAATTCAGCACGACCTCGCGGTCGGCCAGCGTCGGCACCTGGTGCGTCGGGTCGAGCACCAGCAGGTCCTCGGTGGTCACGCCGGGCTTGAGGAACTCGAGGTAGAGCCCGTCGATGTCCTTCTCGGCCGCGACGATGCGCACCCAGTGGCTGGCCGGATCGTCGGGGTAGCAGTACACGGTCATGCCGGCGCGCGTCAGCGCCGTCGGCATCACCGGCTTGGACTTGGCGCTGCGCGGCACGCCGCTCACGCCCGGAATCAGGGACGGCGTGGCGGGTGCGGGCTTCTTCGGAGTACTCAGTGCACGTCCTTCCAGTATTCGACCTTGAGCAGGTAGGTCAGGACCCCGAACAGGACCACGAACAGCAGCACCGGCCCGCCCAGCGCCAGCCGCTGGTTGCGGCCCGGCTCGGCAGCGTAGACCAGGAAGTTGGTCAGGTGGCCGACGCGCTCTTCGTATTCCTGCGGTGACAGCGCGCCTTTCTGCACCTGCTCGAACTTCTCGAAGTGCTTCACCTTGTTGCCGTCCACTTCGGTTTCGACGAAATGGGCGGCTTGCCAGCCCTGCAGGTCGCCGAGCACGTGCGGCATCGAGGCGCCCGGCAGCACCAGGTTGTTGACGCCGGCCGGCCGCGACGGATCGAGATAAAACGTCATCAGGTAGCTGTAGACCCAGTCCGGGCCGCGCTCGCGCGCGGTCAGCGTCAGGTCGGGTGGCGCGCGGCCGAACCAGACCTCCGACTGCGACGGCGCCGTCGGGTCGCCCGAGGCCTTCGGCATGCTCGAGAGGATGTGGTCGCCGGTCTTCTCGCTGGTGAACATCAGGTTCGCCTTCAGCTGTTCCTCGGAAATATCGAGGTCTTTCGCCAGGCGGTTGTAGCGCAGGTACTTGAGCGAGTGGCAGCCCGAGCAGTAGCTCATGAAATCGCGGGCACCACGCTGCAACGACGGCAGGTTCGTGGTGCTGGGCTTGAACGTGTACGGCAGGTCGCCGCCGCCGGCGGCGAGGGCCGGCGCGGCCGCGGCCAGCAGCGCCGCGGCGAGCAGCCCTTTCACCGAAGTCTCAGTGGCCATTAGTCACCCTTTCCGGCACGGGCTTGGTCTGGTCGACGGTCGAGTACCACGGCATCGCCAGGAAGAAGGCGTAGTAGATGAAGGTGCCGACCTGCGCCATCAGCGTGCGCAGCTCCGTGGTGGGCTGCATGCCGAGCCAGTTCAGCACCACGAAGGTCACCGCGAACAGCGCCAGCGCCACCTTGAACATCGGGCCGCGGTAGCGGATCGACTTCACCGGGCTGCGATCGAGCCACGGCACGAAGAACAGCAGCACCACCGCGCCGAACATCACGATCACGCCCCAGATCTGGGTCTGGAAGAACGCCGGCACCGCGCGCAACATCGCGTAGAAGGCGCCGAAGTACCACGCCGGCGTGATGTGATCGGGCGTGGACAGCGGGTTGGCCGGCGTGAAGTTCGGCTTCTCGAGGAGGTAGCCGACGCCATCCGGCGCGAAGAACACGACGGCCAGGAACACGAACAGGAAGGCCGACACGCCGACCATGTCCTTCACCGTGTAGTACGGGTGGAAGGCGATGCCGTCGAGCGGGATGCCGGTCTTCGGATCCTTGTGCTTCTTGATCTCGATGCCGTCGGGATTGTTCGAGCCGACCTCGTGCAGCGCCATGAGGTGCGCGATGACCAGGCCGACCAGCACGAACGGCAGCGCCACGACGTGCAGCGAGAACAGGCGGTTGAGCGTGGCGTCGGCCGGCGTGTAGTCGCCCTGGATCCAGTAAACCAGGTCCTGGCCCACCACCGGGATGGTGCCGAACAGGTTGATGATCACCTGCGCGCCCCAGTAG
>JANNLM010000055.1:0-2953 GCA_031396825.1 Gammaproteobacteria bacterium
CAGGCGCGCAGCTTCGCCGAGGTAAAAGGGGTCTGACCCCTTAGAGCTGCGTCACTTCGCTGTCGACGCCCACCAGGCGCTTGAGCGATGCGCTCATTGCCGCCGGGTCGCCCGTGGTCAGGAACTGGTGCGTGGGCGCGCGTTCCGGCGCCTTGAGGTTGTGCTGGTTCACCAGCCGGGCCACCTGCCGCGCCACTGCGGCCGAGGGTTCCAGCACCTGCACCCCGGGTCCGGCGACCTTGCGGATCAGCGGCAGCACGAACGGGTAGTGCGTGCAGGCCAGCACGATGGTGTCGGCGCCGGCCTTGAGCATCGGTGCCAGCCATTCGCGCAGCAGCGCCTCGAGCTGCGGCGAATCGGTTTCCCCCGCCTCGATCATCTGCACCAGGCCCGGGCAGGGCTGGTTGACGAGGGTCAGGTTCGCCGCGAAACGCTCGACCGCCAGCATGAACATGCGGCCCTGCAAGGTGCCGGGCGTGGCCATCACGCCGACCACGCCGGACCGGGTCTGCAGCGCGGCGGGTTTCACCGCCGGTTCCATGCCGGCGAACGGCAGGTCGGGATATTTCTGGCGCAGGTCCTTCAGCGCCGCTGCCGAGGCGGTGTTGCAGGCCACCACGATGGCCTTGCAGTTGCGCTTGCGCAGCGCGGCGGCGATGGTGAGCGCGTAGTCGCGGATCTGCTCCGGCGGACGCGGGCCGTAGGGCACATGGGCCTGGTCGGCGACGTACAGCAGCGACTCGTGCGGCAGCTCGCGCACGAGTTCGCGCCAGACGGTGAGTCCGCCGACTCCCGAATCGAAAATGCCGATCGGCCGGGCGTCAGCCACGCAGCAGCTTCGCCCAGTCGTGACCCGGGTCGCCCAGCACCGCGAACGAGGGATTCAGCACCGAGTCCTTCTCGTTGCAGCCGAGCGGCGTCAGCTCCGGCAGGCGCCACACCGCGCCGCCGGCCTGCTCGACGATGCACTGGCCGGCCGCGGTGTCCCACTCCGAGGTCGGCCCCAGCCGCGGGTAGAAATCCGCGGTGCCCTCGGCGATCAGGCAGAACTTCAGCGAGCTGCCGCGACCGATCGCCTCGTGCGCCGGCGCGCGCGCCAGCAGCGCGGCCAGCGCTGCATCCTTGTGCGAGCGGCTGACGACGAAGGTCGGCCGTGCCGGCAGCGGGCGGGTCCTGATCGGCGCGCGCGCGCCGTGGTCGAGCCGGAACGCGCCGGCGCCGCGCGCCGCGCCGTAGCTCAGGCCCAGCGCCGGCGCGTGCACCACGCCGAGCACCGGCCGGTGGTCCTCGACCAGCGCGATGTTCACGGTGAACTCGCCGTTGCGCTTGACGAACTCGCGCGTGCCGTCGAGCGGGTCCACCAGCCAGTAGCGCGTCCAGCCGCGGCGCGTGGCGAAGGGAATGTCGGCGCCTTCCTCGGACAGCACCGGCAGCTTTGGTGCGAGCCGGGCCAGCTCCGCGGTGATCAGCCCGTGCGCGGCGAGGTCGGCCTGCGTCAGCGGCGACGCGTCCTGCTTGTGCGTGACGGCGAAGTCGGACTGGTACACCTCGAGGATGCGCCGGCCCGCGGCCTGCGCCAGATCGAGCGCGGCACCGAGCAGTTGCGGCAGGTCGGCGGTCGTCATCGCGCGGGTATCATAGGTCATGACCGTGCACTGGCCGTCCGTCGATCACGTCCTGCTCGACATGGACGGCACCGTCCTCGACCTGGCCTTCGACAATTATTTCTGGGGCGAGGTGGTGCCGGTGCGCTACGCGGAGCGCAAGCAAATCACGTTCGCGGCGGCATTCGCCGAGCTCAAGCCGCACTTCGAGGCCCTGCGCGGCACGCTGCCCTGGTACAGCCTGGCGCACTGGAGCACGCTCACCGGGCTCGACCTGCCGAAGCTCAAGTACGAAATTCGCCATCGCAGCGGACCGCTGGCCGGCGCGCCGGACTTCCTGCGCGCGGTCAAGGCCTCGGGCCGCCCGCTGTGGCTGGTGACCAATGCCGATCCCCACGCGCTCGACATCAAGCAGCTGCATTCAGGGCTGGCGGCCCACTTCGACCGGTTGATCAGCTCGCACGATTTCGATGCGCCGAAGGAGGACGCGCGGTTCTGGGAGCGGCTGGCGGCGCGCTTTCCCTTCGACCGGGCGCGCGCGTTGTACGTGGACGACAACGCCGCCGTGCTGTCGGCGGCGCGCGACTACGGCATCGGGCAGGTCGTCGCGATCCGGCATCCGGACAGCACGCGGCCGGCGCGCGACGTGCCGGGCTTCAACTCCGTGGATCGGCTGGCAGACCTGCTGCCGGTTGCCGGACCCCTGCTCCCGCAGGGGTGACGATCAGTGACGCCGTCCGCCCCGCGGGGGTGGCCGCCGTCCGCCGCCGGGCCGCCCGCCGCGGTTGGGCCCGCCGTGATGATGGCGATGCGGCCGCGACTTGCGCACGAAATCGGCCGGAATGAGCGCGTCGGCATTGTCCATCTGCGGCAGGCGCTTGCCGATGAAGCGCTCGATGTCCGGCAGCGAATAGACGTAGGTCTCGCAGCACAGCGAGATCGCGTCCCCCGACTGGCCGGCGCGCGCGGTGCGGCCGATGCGGTGCACGTAGTCCTCGGGATCCTGCGGCAGGTCGTAGTTGATGACGTGCGACACCGCCGGGATATGCAGGCCGCGCGCGGCGACGTCGGTCGCCACCAGCACCGGCAGCTTGCCGTCCTTGAAGTCCTGCAGCAGGCGTTCGCGCTTGTTCTGCGGCACGTCGCCGGAGATGGTGGCGGCGCTGAAGCCATTCGCGTTGAGCGTGATCTCGACGTGCTCGCAGTCCCGCTTGGTGTTGACGAAGATCAGCGTGCGCAGCGGCGCGTGGTGGCGCAGCAGGCCGACCAGCAGCGGCAGCTTCTGGTCGTTGGCGACGTGCACCATGCTCTGGCGCACCTTGTCGGCGGTGACCTGCTCGGGCTTGACC
>JANNLM010000057.1:0-9185 GCA_031396825.1 Gammaproteobacteria bacterium
CAGGCGCGCACGGCGCACGCGCGCCACCAGCCCGAATAGCCAGGCCAGCGGCCGCAGGTACCACGGCGCCGGCCGGGAGCTGTACCAGCGTCGCGTGAGCCAGGTCTTCAAACGTCGTCGAACTGCATCTGGTGCAGCGCCGCGTACAGGCCGTTGTGCGCGAGCAGGTCGGCGTGCCGGCCGGTCTCCATGATCCTGCCGTCCTGCATCACGGCGATCAGGTCGGCGCGCTGCACCGTGGACAGCCGGTGCGCGATGACCAGCGTGGTGCGCCCCTGCACCAGGCGCTCGAGCGCCTGCTGGATGTAGCGCTCGGACTCGGTGTCGAGCGCGCTGGTGGCCTCGTCGAGGATCAGGATCGGGGCGTTGCGCAGCAGTGCGCGCGCGATGGCGATGCGCTGGCGCTGGCCGCCGGACAGGTTGACGCCATTCTGGCCGAGCAGCGCGTCCAGCCCGTTGTCGAGTTTCTCGATGAAATCCCAGGCGTAGGCGGCGCGCGCCGCCTCGATGATCTGCTCGCGGCTGACCTGGTCGCGCACGCCGTAGGCGATGTTGTCGGCCACGCTGGCGTTGAACAGCACCACGTTCTGGTCGACCAGCGCGATCTGGCGGCGCAGGTCGGCCAGGCGGTAGTCGCGCACGTCGCGCCCGTCGAGGATGACGCCGCCGGAGGTCGGGTCGTAGAAGCGCGGCAGCAGCGACAACAGGGTGCTCTTGCCGCTGCCGGAGCGGCCGACGAACGCCACGGTCTGGCCCGGCTTGACCTCGAGCGTCACGCCGTCGAGCGCCGCCTTCACCTCATCGCCGCCGTAGCAAAAGCGCACGTTGTCGAAGCGGATCTCGCCGCGGGCGCGCTGCAGCGGCAGCGTGCCGCCTGGCGGCTCCGGCGCGATGTCGAGGAACTGGAACAGGTCGGCGGCGGCCACCAGGCCGCGCGTCAGCTTGTCGGCGATGCCGGTCAGCGCATTGAGCGGCGCGCGGATCGCCAGCATCGCGCCGATGAACGCGACGAAGGTGCCCGGCGTGGCGACGCGCAGGTCGCCCGAGATGGCGAGGTAGACGATCGCCGCCACCGCCACCGCCGCGATCAACTGCACCACGCCATTGGCGCCGGAGCTGCTGGCGACGAGCTTCAGCGCCTGGCGGCGGATGAAATCGTTGACCTCGCGGAAGCGGCCGGCCTCGTAGGCCTCGCCGCCGTAGACCTTGACCACGCGCCGCCCGGTGATGGCTTCGTCGGCCACGTGCGTCACGCCGCCCATCGAGGCCTGCAGCCGCTGGTTGATGACCTTGAAGCGCTTGCTGACGAAGCGCACCGAGCCGGCCACGAACGGCGCCACGCACAGCGCGACGATGGTCAGCTGCCAGCTCATGTACAGCATCACGGCGATCAGGCCGACGATGGTCAGGCCGTCCTTGATGAGCGCGGTCAGCACGGTCGTGCCCGACTGCGCGACCTGCGTGGTCTGGTAGGTCAGCTTGATCAGCATGTCCGCGTTGCGCGTCTTGTCGTAATGCGACACCGGCAGGCGCAGCAGGTGGTCGAACACCTCGCCGCGCAGGCGCAACACCACGCGCTCCGCGACCCAGGCCATGCCGTAGGTCGAGGTGAAGTGGGCGACGCCGCGCAGCACGAACAGGCCAAGGATCGCGAACGGCACGATCCGCATGATCTGCGGATCCTTGTGGACGAAGCTGCCGTCGGTCAGCGGCTGGATCAGGCGGATGAAGGCCGTGTCCACTGCGGCGAACAGCACCATGCCGAGCACCGCCACCAGGAAGACTTTCCAGTGCGGCGCGGAGTAGCGCAGGAGTCGGCGGTAGACCGCCTTGTCGGTGTACGCGCTCGCGGTCGTTGAAGGGCCGTGCGGCATCCGGCAATGTTACGGGAAAATGGGGTCTGTCCCCCTTTATCCGGAGCCCGCGCCGTGCCCAAGACCCTGTTCGAGAAGATCTGCGACAAGGAGTTGCCGGCAGCCATCGTCCACGAGGACGAGCACTGCGTGGCGTTCAAGGACGTCAACCCGGGCGCGCCGACCCACGTGCTGCTGGTGCCGCGCAAGCCGATCCCCAAGCTCACCGACGCCACCGCCGCGGACCAGGCCCTGCTGGGCCACCTGATGCTGACGGCGTCGAAAATCGCCGCGCAACTCGGCGTCGGCGACGCCTTCCGGGTCGCCATCAACAACGGCGCCGGCGCCGGCCAGTCGGTGTTCCACCTGCACCTTCACATCCTTGGCGGCCGGCCGCTGAAGTGGCCGCCGGGCTGATCCGTCAGGAGCCGGACAGTTCCTTGGCGAGGACCTCCGCGCCGTAGACCTTGCGCAGGGCCTCGATGATGGCGCCGCTGTGCACGGCGACGGTGCGGTTGACGCGCTCGTCGAACCAGAACGCGCCGCCCAACGAGTGGATATTGCCGTCGAACGCCAGGCCGACGATCTGCGCCGATGTGTTCAGCAATGGACTGCCGGAGTTGCCCCCGGTGATGTCGTTGGTAGTCACGAAATTGAACCGCTGCGCCGAATTCAGCCGCGCGCGCGAATCGAGCCATGACGTGGGCAGCGCGAATGGCGCCGCGCCGGTGTGGCGCTCGAACGCTCCGCCGATGGTGGTGAACGGCTCGACCGGCCGGCCCTTCTCGGTCCAGCCCTTCACGATGCCGTGCGACAGGCGCAACGTGAAGGTCGCATCCGGATAGGCGCCGGCGCCGGTCATGGCGAAGCGCACCTTGGCCAGGCGCTCGGCGTTGGCGTTCTCGATCGCCTCGACCTCGTCCTCGTAGCGCTTGCGCACGGCGCGCGCCTCGGCGTCCACGGCGCGGGCCAGCGCGATGAACGGATCCTTCGATTTGGCGACGGCTTCGGCACCGCCCTCCCAGAGCTGCTTGCGCACGGCGATGTCGGTGAGATGGGTGCCGTCGACCAGGCGCGCCGCCACGGTTTCGGGCGCCTCGCGGCCGAGAATGGCCTTGACCAGCGGATCGTCGACGCCGAGCAGCTCCCGCATCTTGGTCAGTGACCACCCCAGCTTGACCTTCTCGTAGTCCGGGTAGATCGGCGCCTTCGAGAACAGGCGCTGGGTCAGCGACGGCAGCGCGGATTCGGTGTATTCGCGCAGGCGCTCGGCGTTGGGCTTGGCGCGCTCCTGGGCGCCGCGCACCAGCCAGCGCGCCGTGGCGAAGTGCTTGCTCCAGAAGCCGCGCGCGACTTCCAGCACCTTGTAGCGCTGCTCGATGTCGCGGTACACGGCCTGCGCCGCGGCGATTTCATCCCAGGCACGGACGTGCTCCTTCAGCGGTTTGCGGCCCCGCGCGAACTCGCGCAGCGCGCGCTCCTCGTCGCGCTTGCGCTGGATCACGGTCGGGTCGACCAGCGCGCGCAGCTCACCGTAGATGACCTTGTAGGTGTTCTCGACGCCTTGCAGGTCGTCGCTCGAGACGCGCGCCGACTCAGCGCTCTCGGCGCCGTAGCGATACAGCAGCCCGCGCATCTCGGACAGGCGGGTGAGGCTGGCGACGAGGTCCACGTCGCGCACGCGCTCGAGCTGCGCCACGGTCAGCTGCCGCTCGGTGCTGCCGGGATGGCCGGTCACGAAGGTGGGCTCGCCTTCCGCGGCACCGCGCTCGCTGATCGGGAAGAAATCGCGCACCTCCACGGGCTGACCGCTCTCATAGGCGCGCACCAGCGCCATGTCGAGGTCGAAGCGCGGGAAGTTGAAGTTGTCGGGGTCACCGCCGAAGAATGCGATCGCGTGTTCCGGCGCGAACGCGAGCCGCACATCCTGGAAGCGCCGGTAGCGATACAGGTTGTAGGCGCCGCCGTGGTACAGCTCGACCACGTCGCAGCGCGTGGTGTCCGCGGCGCTGCCGACGCATTCGGCTTCGATCCTCGATTTCTCGGCCTTCTGCCGCTTGGCGTACTCGGCGCCGCCCCCGGCACCCTGCGTCGCCTGGTTCATGCGGGCGGTCACGTCGCTGATCTGCTCGAGGCGATTGATCTCCATTTGGGGGCAGGCCAGCTCGTCAGCGCGGGTCTTGGCCAGGAAGCCGTTGGCCACGTAGTCCTTCTTCGCGCTGGACAGCTGCTGGATGCAACCCACCGCGCAGTGGTGGTTGGTCAGCACCAGTCCGTCCTTCGACACGAACGAGCCGGAGCAACCGCCCGCCAGGCGCACCGAGGCCTTCATGACCTTGTCCACCCAGGCTGCGTCCGGCTCGAAGCCGTAGCGTTTCTTCAGGTCGGCCTTCGGCAGGTTGTCGAGCGTCCACATGCCCTCGACCGCGAGCGAAGCCGGGCTCAACAGCAGTCCCGCCACCAGCAGCGCCATCCGCTTCATGGGTGTCTCCTTATTGGTCCTTGCTCTGGGGCATCGGCCCCACCAGCAACTGCGGATCCACGCGCGAGCCGAACCAGCTCACGCGCCAATCCAGGTGCGGGCCGGTGACGCGGCCGGTCGCGCCGGATTCGGCGACGACCTGGTCCTGCTTCACCTCATCGCCCTGCTTCACCAGCAACTTGTCCAGGTGCATCAGCGTCGACGTCAGCCCGTGACCGTGGTCGATCATCAGCGTGCCGCCGGTGTAGTACATGTCGGGCACCGCCAGGCTGACCACGCCCGAAGCCGGCGCGCGCACCCTGGCGCCGACCGGCGCGGCCACGTCGACGCCGTAGTGCGGCTGCTTGGGCTGGCCATTGAGGATGCGCTGGCTGCCGTAGACGCCCGAGATGCGCCCGGTCAGCGGCCAGGTGAAGCCACGCGCGAAGTCGTCGCGGTCGCTGTCGCGCAGGCGCGCCGCGCGCACCTGTTCGTAATCGAGCGCGATGCGCTTCTGCGCCGCCGGCGGCGGCGTGACCTGGTCCGGCGGCAGTCCGTCGAGGCGCTGGATGTCGTAGGCGCGCGCGGCCACGTCGAACTCGCGGCGGAACGTCGCCACGCCGGGCTGCGCCACCACCAGCAGGGCCTTGGCCGGCTCGTCGCGGTCCAGCCCGATGATGAACACGCCGCCGGGCGACACGCGCACCGGCTGGCCGTTGAAGCTGACGGTGCTGCCGGGTGTGGCCTTGCCGAAGATCAGGTGGCCCTGGGTCCACTGCCCGCGCAGCTCGACCGGAGGTGCGGATGGCGCCGACGGCGACGGCGCCGGCGTCGCGCTCGCGCACGACCACAAGGCCGCGCACGCGCACAGCGCCGCGAACCGGTTCATTGCGCGATGCCCGCCTGCGCGAGCAGGAACGCGTATTCCCTGGCGCGCTCGCGGTACTGCTGGTAGCGGCCCGACTTGCCGCCGTGGCCGGCCTCCATGTTGACGTGGAACAGCAGCGGATTGGCGTCGGTCCGGGTCGCGCGCAGCCGCGCTACCCACTTGGCCGGCTCGTAGTACTGCACCTGCGAATCCCACAGGCCGGTCTCGACCAGCATCGCCGGGTAGGCCTGCGCGCGCACGTTGTCGTACGGCGAGTACGCCAGCATGTAGTCGTAGTAGGCCTTCTGCTTCGGATTGCCCCACTCGTCGAACTCGTTGGTGGTCAGCGGAATGCTTTCGTCGAGCATGGTCGTCACCACGTCCACGAACGGCACCTGCGTGACGATGCCGCGGTAGAGGTCCGGCCGCAGGTGGGTAATCGCGCCCATCAGCAGGCCGCCGGCGCTGCCGCCCATGGCGAACATGCGGTCCTCCGCCCCGTACTTCTCGCGCACCAGGAACTCGGTCACGTCGATGAAGTCGGTGAACGTGTTCATCTTCTTCAGCAGCTTGCCGTCTTCGTACCAGAACCGGCCCATCTCCTGCCCGCCGCGGACGTGGGCGATGGCATAGACGAAGCCGCGGTCGAGCAGCGACAGCCGCACCGGGGAGAACGCCGGGTTCATGGAGAAACCATACGAGCCGTAGGCGTACTGCAGCAGCGGCGCGCGGCCGTCACGCCTGAAGCCCCTGCGGTAGACCAGCGACACTGGGACCTTCGCGCCGTCGCGGGCGGTCACGAACACAAACTCGCTGGCGTAGTTCGCCGGATCGAAGTCGCCGAGCACCGGCTCGCGCTTGACCAGCAAGCGCTCTCCGGTGCGCATGTTGTAGTCGTAGGTCGAGACCGGCGTGGTCAGCGACGTGTACTCGTAGCGCAGCACCTCGGAGTCGAGCTCGGGATTCGCGCCGAGCGTCGCGGTGTAGGCCGGCTCGTCCGACTGGATGTCGAACGGCCTGGCGCCGCTCCAGGGCCGGATCTGGATCTTGCGCAGCCCGCCCGAGCGGCGGTTGACCGCGAGGTAGTCGCGGAACACGTCGAAGCCCTCGATCAGCACGTCGTCCGCATGCGCAACGATGTCGCGCCAGGTCTTCTTGTCGGCGCTGGACTTCACGGGCGCGCGCATCACGCGGTAGTTCGGCGCCTGCCAGTTGGTGCGGACGACAAAATCGTCGCCGAGGTGCTCGACCTGGTACTCGTGGTTCGCTTCGCGCGACAGCACCGGCTTGAATGCTAGCTTCGGGTCACTGGCGTCGGCGTAGCGCCACTCCGACACCAGCGTGCTCTGCAGCGCGATGAACAGGACCTTGTCGGATTTGCTGCGCGCCACGCCCAGGTAGAAGCTAGGGTCCTTTTCCTCGTAGACCAGCGGATCGGTCCCGCGGAAGCCGAGCGCGTGGCGGCGCACGCGCTCGGACAGCAGCGTGACCGGATCCTTCTCGACATACAGCACGGTGCGGTTGTCGCCAGCCCAGACGATGTCGGGCTCGACGTTGGCGACCGCGTCGGCGTAGGTCTGGCCGGTACGCAGGTTCTTGAGGCGCAGCGTGTACTGGCGCCGGCCGACGGTGTCCTCGGTGTACGCCAGCAGCTGATTGTCCGGGCTGACGTCGTAGTTGCCGATCTGGAAGAAGCTCTGGCCGGCCGCCATGGCGTTACCGTCGAGCAGGATCTCTTCCGGTGCCTGCATCGTGCCCTTGCGGCGGGCGTAGACCGGGTACTCCTTGCCGGTTTCGTAGCGCTTGTAATACCAATGGCCGCGCTGGAACACGGGCGGCGAGGAATCGTCCTGCTTGATGCGGCCGACGATCTCCGCGTAGAGCTTCTCCTGAAAGGACCGGGTCGGCGCCAGCACCGCGTCGGTGTAGGCGTTCTCGGCGTTCAGGTACGCGAGCACCTCGGGCGATTGGCGCGTGTCGTCGCGCAGCCAGTAGTACGGGTCCGGCCGGCTGCCATTGGGCGACGGCACCTCGTGGGGTTTCTGCGCGGCGACCGGAGGCGCCACGCCCGGGGGCGCGGTCAGCAGCGATGCCGACGAGGCGCAGGCCACCAGGATGACGGTCGAGCTAGCGAGCAGTCCCGCTCGCGCCAGGGTTTGCATGTGCTGCTCCGAGTCTCGCCACCGCTTCGTCGAGGGACAGCGTGTCCTGCCGCTCCTCGCCCAGGCGCCGCAGCGTCACGGTGCGCTGCTCGGCTTCCTTGCGGCCGACGACCGCGATCACCGGAATCTTCTGGTGGCTGTGCTCGCGGATCTTGTAGTTGATCTTCTCGTTGCGCAGGTCGGTCTCGGCGCGCACGCCCGCCGCCGACAGCGCGGCGCAGACCTCGCTGGCGTAGGCGTCGGCGTCCGACACGATCGGCGCGACCACGACCTGCACCGGCGCCAGCCAGAACGGCAGCGCGCCGGCGTAGTTTTCCAGGAGAATCCCGATGAAGCGTTCCATCGAGCCGACGATGGCCCGGTGCAGCATGACCGGCACCTTGCGGCCGGAGGTCTCGTCGACGTACTCGGCGCCCAGGCGCCCCGGCATGGAGAAGTCCACCTGCATGGTGCCGCACTGCCAGCTGCGGCCGATCGAGTCCTTGAGGTGGTATTCGATCTTGGGGCCGTAGAAGGCGCCCTCGCCCGGCAGCTCGGTCCAGGCCACGCCGACCGCCTGCAACGCGGCGCGCAGCGCGGCCTCGGCGCGATCCCAGTCCTGGTCGGTGCCGACGCGCTTTTCCGGTCGCAGTGCAATCTTGATGGTGATGTCCGAGAAACCGAAGGCGCGATAGGCGTCCATGGCCTGGGCGTGGAACGCGGTGACTTCGGGCTGCACCTGCTCCTCGGTGCAGAAGATATGACCGTCGTCCTGCGTGAAGGCGCGCACGCGCATCAGCCCGTGCAGCGCGCCGGAGGGCTCGTTGCGGTGGCAGCTGCCGAACTCGGCGTAGCGGATCGGCAGTTCCCGGTAGCTGCGCAGCCCGGCGTTGTAGATCTGCACGTGGCCGGGGCAGTTCATCGGCTTGACCGCGTAGGTGCGCTTCTCGCTCTCGGTGAAGAACATGTTCTCCCGGAAGTTGTCCCAGTGGCCTGATTTCTTCCACAACGACACGTCCGCGATCAGCGGCGCGCGCACTTCGTGGTAGCCGCTGGCGCGATAGATGCCGCGCACGTAGCGCTCGACCGCCTGCCACAGCGCCCAGCCCTTCGGGTGCCAGAACACCATGCCCGGCGCCTCTTCCTGCTGGTGGAACAGGTCGAGCTGCTTGCCGAGGCGGCGATGGTCGCGCTTCTCGGCCTCCTCGAGCATGTGCAGGTGGGCCTTGAGCTCGTCCTCGGTCGCGAACGCCAGCCCGTAGATGCGCTGTAACTGGGCGTTATTGGCGTCGCCGCGCCAGTAAGCTCCCGATACCTTCGTGAGTTTGAATGCTGTTCCCAACCTGCCGGTCGACGGCAGGTGCGGGCCCAGGCACATGTCGAGCCACTGCTCGCCCTGCTTGTAGATGGTCAGCGGCTCGTCGGGCTTGAGGCCCTCGCGGATCCACTCGGCCTTGAACTTCTCGCCGGCCTTCTCGAAGAACTTCACCGCCACGTCGTGCGGCCAGACCTCGCGCCGGATCGGCAGGTCGCGCTTCACGATCTCGCGCATCTTCTGCTCGATCTTCTCGAGGTCGGCCTCGGTGAAAGGCTCGGCGCGCGCGAAGTCGTAATAAAAACCCGTCTCGGTTGCAGGGCCGAAGGTGATCTGCGTGCCCGGGTACAGCTCCTGCACCGCCTGTGCCAATACATGCGCCGCATCGTGGCGGATGACTTCGAGCGCTTCGGGTTTGTCACGCGTGACCAGTTCGAGCGTGCTGTCCTGCTCGATCGGCCGCGTCAGGTCCCACAGCTGGCCGTTGACCCGCGCGACGACGGACTTCCTGGCCAGACCGGGCGAGATGCCCTGGGCGATGGCGAGC
>JANNLM010000065.1:0-5956 GCA_031396825.1 Gammaproteobacteria bacterium
CGTGCCGACCTCGACGAAGCCGAAGCCGAGCCGGTCCCAGGCCTCGATGCAGTCGGCGTTCTTGTCGAGCCCGGCGGCCAGGCCGACCCGGTTGCGGAACTTCAGGCCGAGCAGCTCGACCGGATCATCCGGTACGGATCCAGCGAAGGGCGCGGTGGAAAGTCGCGGAAAGCGCGCGAAGGTGCCAATGGTCAGCTCGTGCGCGTGCTCGGGATCGAGCGCGAACAGCGCCTCGCGCGCCAGCCCGTAGATCACGTGGGTGCGGGGACCGGCAGCGGCGCGGGCAGCCAGCGGCTGCGCACCGAGCTGGGCAGCGGCAGCACGCGCGCGGCGCGCGCGCGCAGGTTGGTGACCTCGGGGTTGACGCGCTCGCGCGTGTAGCGCACCGGCATGCGGATGACGCCGCCGGCGAGGTCCTGCAGCAGCAGGCGCTTGGGGCTGTCCTCGTACAGCGAGCTGAAGCTGCCGATGGTCGCCATCAGCGCGCGCGACAGGTGCAGGTATTCGCGCGTCAGCACCACGCCGGTGGACTGCGTGTTCGACATCAGGTGCAGCACGGCCTGGCCGCGGCGGTGCAGCCCTTCGAGCCCGCCCTTGCGCAGCACGCGCACGAAGTTGGTGCCGGTCAGCGTCTCGACCTTCTTCTTGTCCAGCGTCTCGACCAGCGCCTTGCGGATCTCGCGGCGGCGCGCGCGGTTGGCCTCGGGCTGGGTGCTGATGTTGATCAGCGCGTCGGTCAGCAGGTCCGGGTCGGCCAGCACCGCGCCGGCCAGGTAGTCCCATACCGCGGGCCACTTGCCGTCGAGCGCGACGGTGTTGCCCCAGTCGATCAGGTACAGCGCGCCGTCCGACCCGATCATGATGTTGCCCGGGTGCAGGTCACCGTGGATTTCCTGGTGCACGAAGATGTGCGACAGGACGGTGTAGAGCAGCCGCTCGCTGATCTGGCGCTGGAAATCGCGGCGCTTGCGCCGCGGCAGCGCCCGCAGCGCCTGCACCAGGCTCTTGGCGTCCTCCAGGTATTCCATCTCGAGGATGCGGCGGCTGCTGCCGTAGAGCATCGGCACGCGCCAGGTCAGGCCGCCCACCGCCCGCTCGCGGAAACGCTGCTGGTTGCGCGCCTCGGCATCGAAATCGAGCTCCTGCGAAAACCCCGCCACGAACTCGTCGACCTGCTCCTGCAAGGCGCGCAGGAACGGCGCGACCTTCGAGTGCGGCGCCCAGTACTGCGTGGACATGATGGCCAGTCCGATGACCAGCTTGCCGATGACGAACTCGCGGTCGATGTTCTGCCGGCCGACCTTGATCACGATCGGCCGCAGGACTTCCTTGCCGTCCTCGACGAAGGCCTTCTTGGCCACGTAGACCGAGCCGATCGAGCCCGAACGCACCGGCTTGGCGGCGTCGAAGCCCATGTAGCGCTCGGTCGGCAGCTTGCCGAAGGTCTCGAGGAAGGCCTGGTTGACCTCCTCGGCGCTCATCGACGGCACGTCCTCGTGGAACACCGCCAGTTCCCTGGCGATCTCTTCCGGCAGGAAATCGGCGTTGGCCGCGGCGACCTGCGCCATCTTGATGAAGAACGGCCCGAACTCGCGCACCATCTGCGCCACGATCTGCGCCTGCTGGGTGAAATCCTTCGGGTCGGTCTCGAAGAACGGCTTGAGGTAGCGGATCGCCTTGACCTGGCGGCGCAGGATGGTCACGTCGCCGCGCACGGTGGCGGCGCGACGCATCAGTTCCTGCAGCTGCCACTGGTTGAAGCGCACACCCGCTTTCAGCACGTTGGCGGTCTCGACCAGCAGCGGCTCGTAGGTGCGCAGCACCAGGCGCACCATGTCGAGCGTCAGCTCGCCCAGGCCCTTGAGCTCCTTGGAGCTGAACAGCTCCTCGAAGAACGCCCAGAACTCCTTGACGATCGCCTCGGGCACCGGCACCGGGCTGCGCGCCACCAGCTGGTCGATGACGAAGCGCATCAGCTCTTCGGTGGACTGCTCGTTGGGGATCAGGCTGCGCTTGCGCAGGTAGGTGGTGATGCGCTCGGCCGAGCGCGTCACCGGGTGCGCGTAGAGCGCCTCGAACACGGTGTCCATGGCCGCGGAGAGCTCCGGGCGCGTGACGTCTTTCTCGTCGGACAGCAGTTTCACCAGCGGGCCGAAGCTCTTCGACACGCGGTAGGTCTGGAACGTGAGCGAGCCGAGCTCGCGCAGCACGCTCTTCGGTCCTTCGACCAGGGCGCTGCCGGTCGCTCGCGCGGCCCTGCCCTTTTTCTTGCGCGTCATGCGCCGCCCTTCGACTTGAGCAGATGACCGAGCTTGCCGGCCTTGGTCATCAGGTAATCCTCGTTGTGCGGATTGCGGCCGCACTCGATGGCAACGCGCTCGACCACGCTCAGGCCGCCCTCGGTGATGGCGTTGAGCTTGCGTGGGTTGTTGGTCAGCAGGCGCAGCTTCTGCACGCCGAGGTCCTTGAGGATGTCGATGGCGATCCGATAGTCGCGCAGGTCGGGACCGAAGCCCAGGTGCGCGTTGGCCTCGACCGTGTCGGCGCCCTGGTCCTGCAACTCGTAGGCGCGAATCTTGTTGGCCAGGCCGATGCCGCGGCCTTCCTGGCGCAGGTAGACCAGCGCGCCGCGCTTTTCCGAGGCGATGCGCTGCAGCGCGTGCTCGAGCTGGAAGCCGCAGTCGCAGCGCAGCGAGAACAGCGCATCGCCGGTGAGGCACTCGGAATGCACGCGCACCAGCGGCGGCGCCCCGCCGGCCAGGTCGCCCAGCGTGATGGCCAGGTGTTCCTTGCCGTCGTCGCCCAGGTAAACGCGCAGGCGGAACTCGGCGAACGGGGTTGGCAGGCGCGCGTCGGCGGCCCGCTCGAGCTTCGTCATGTGGCGCTACGCACCCACGAGGTGCTGGCCGCACACGCGCAGCGTGCGGCCGTTGACGCCGGCGGCGTACGGGCTGGCGAGGAAGGTCACCGCCTCGGCGATGTCCGACGGCAGCCCGCCCTGCAGCAGCGAGCTCATCAACCGGCCCATGACGCGCGGTCCGGCCGGCATGTGCGCGGTCATCTGCGTCTCGATGAAGCCCGGCGCGATGGCGTTGACCGCGCCGCCGCGTTTCGCCATCTCGGCCGCCAGCACGCGCACGTAATTGATCACGCCGGACTTGGTGGCGCCGTAGTTGGTCTGGCCCGGGTTGCCGGCGATGCCGCCGATCGAGCTGATGCAGACCATGCGCGCGCCGGGGTTGAGGCCCTGCTGCAGCAGCAGGTCGTTCATGCGCACGATCGCGGCCAGGTTGACCTCGAGCACCTGGTCCCAGTGCTCGGGACGCATGTTGCGCAGCGTCTTGTCGCGCGTGATGCCGGCGTTGTGCACGACGATGTCGAGCCCGCCGAAGCGCGCGGTGCATTCCTGCACCACGCGCGCCGGCGTGTCGGGCGCGGTCACGTCGAGCGGCAGGCCCACGCCGTTGATCTTCGCCAGCGTCTCGCCGAGCGCGCCTTCTTCCTGCGGCCGGTCCATGCCGACCACCTGCGCGCCCTCGCGCGCCAGCGTCTCGGCGATCGACGCGCCGATGCCGCGCGCCGCACCGGTCACCAGCGCGACCTTGCCCGCGAGCGAGCCGCTCCACGCGCCGTTCACCGCGCCCGGCATCGACAGCGCCAGCGGCTGGCCCGAAATGAAGGCCGAGTGCGGCGACAGGAAGAAGCGCAGCGCGCCGGCCACGGCGCCTTCGCTGCCCGGCGCCACTTCCAGCAGGTTGGCGGTGGCGCCCTTGCGGCCAATCTCTTTACCAAAGCTCTTGACGAAGCCGAGCAGCGCGCCCGCGGCGGCGGCGGCCGGCGCGCTGCCGGCGGCCTCGGCCGGACGGCCGAGGATCACGACGCGACCGTTGTGCGGAATGGCAGCGGCGAGCGGGCTGAAGAAGTCGTACACCTGCCGCAGCTGCTCGGGACGCGCGAGGCCGGTGGCGTCGTAGACCAGCGCGGAGTTCGGCTCGCCCGATTCACCGGTCACGAGGTTGCCCGCGATCGTCACGCCGGCGTCGGCCGCGGCTTGCTTGATCAGCGCCAGGCCCGGCAACTCGGCGCGCACGCGGATCTGCGCGCCCGCGCGATGCAGCGTGTCGACCAGGGTGCGCGCCAGCTGCGCGTTCTCGCAGGCGCCCAGCACGACGCCGTGGCCGTCGAGCGGCCGCTCCGCCCACGGCGCACCACCACGCTCGAGGCGCGGCGGCTGCGGCAGGCCCAGCATCGAAGTCAGGGCCTTGCCCCAGGGTGTCTGGGTCATCTCGAGGTAGCCATCGGACATGTCGTCGCCGCACCGGGTGTCGTTGGGGGGCGGCTATTATCCCGGAAAAAAGCCGGCCGGCACGCCGCAAAGCGCTACAATTCGCCGGCAAAATTCGATCGCAGCGATCTGGGAGGATTGCAATGATCAAGTCGGGTGCCCTGTTGATGGGCGTGGTGATGGCCGTGGTGTCTACCGGCACCTATTACGGCCTCGAATTGCTGCCCGCGGGCCTGATTCCGGCGCCCCTCGGACGCGCCGTGGCGCAGGAGCCCGCCGCGGCCGCCGCGCCCCCTGCACCGGCCATCGTCACCGCGGCCGCCCCTGCCCCGGAACCAACCCCTGCGCCGGCCGAGCCGACACCCGCGCCGGCAGCCGCCGCCGAGCCCGCGCCCGTTGCAGCCGCCCCTGCTGCGCCAATCGAAGCACCCGCAGCTGAAGCCAAGGCCGCCGAGGCCCCTGCCGCCGAGCCCGCTGTCCCGGCAGCGGCGGCCAGCACCGCTCCCGCGAGCACACCGCCAGCGGTGGCGGACGCCGACGCCATCAAGCAGTGGTGGCCGGAGCCGTCGACCATGCCGGCCAACCAGCTCAAGCTGCAATACGCCGGGCAGGTCCAGGGCCAGGGCGCCATCGCCCTGCTGTTCACCTCGGCGCTGAAGCTCGAGACGCTCAAGGAGTTCGGCGTGATCCGCAGCGCCAGCGGCGACATCGTCCCCGGCGACTGGA
Source organism: Gammaproteobacteria bacterium (assembly GCA_031396825.1). Taxonomy (GTDB): domain Bacteria; phylum Pseudomonadota; class Gammaproteobacteria; order Nevskiales; family Nevskiaceae; genus JACPFV01. The sequence goes on from JANNLM010000065.1 coordinate 5,012, forward strand.
CGCTCGCCAACAACCCGAAGATGGCCGTGTTCGGCGGCCTCGCGCCGGGGCGCTACACCGTGATCCTGCAGCCGCAGATCAGCGACCAGCAGGGCTTCATGCTCGGCGCCACGTTGAAGGGCCCCGTTTACATCAGGCCTTGAACCCGACCCTGCTCGACCAGGCCGGAAAGGTCCGCGACGAGAACGCCTTCGATCCGGCGCGCATCCTGCCGTTCCTCCGGCAGCACATCGCCGGCCTCGCCGACGGCCCGCTGGAGCTGAAGCAGTTCCAGGGCGGCGCGTCGAACCTCACCTACGAGTTGCGCGTGGGCGCGCGCGCCATGATCCTGCGCCGGCCGCCCGCCGGCACCAAGCCGAAATCCGGCCACGACATGCACCGCGAGTACGAAGTGCTCAAGGGCCTGCACGGGCACTTCCCCGTGCCGGCGCCGCTGGCGTATTGCGAGGACAGCGAGTTGCTGGGCGCGCCGTTCTACGTGATGGAGAAGCTGGACGGCGTGATCCTGCGGCGCGATCCACCGAAGGAACTGCACTACGGGCCCGAGCAGGCACGCCAGTTGTGCCTGAACCTGCTCGACACGCTGATCCGCCTGCACACGCTGGATTACGCCGCGCTCGGCCTGGCCGGACTCGGCAAGCCGGAGGGCTACGTCGACCGCCAGGTCAGCGGCTGGTGCGAGCGCTTCCAGAAAGCCTGGACCGACGACGTGCCGAAGTGCGAGGAGCTGATGGACTGGCTGCACCTGCACCGGCCGGCGGATTCGCCGCGGCCCGGCATCATCCACAACGATTACCGCTTCGACAACGTCGTGCTCGACCCGCGCGACCACCAGACCCTCATCGGCGTGCTCGACTGGGAGATGTGCACGCTCGGCGACCCGCTGATGGACCTCGGCAGCTCACTCGCCTACTGGGTGCAGGCCGGCGACACGCCGCAGATGCA
>JANNLM010000078.1:0-7787 GCA_031396825.1 Gammaproteobacteria bacterium
CGGTGCCCGGCGGCGCCGTCGTGGGACTCGGTCGCGCAGCACACGTGCTCGACCTGCACGGTGACGTGGTGGAAGCCGTGCCGGTCCGCCAGGTGCGCGCGCACCGCCTCGATCACCGGGTCGGGCCGGATGCTCTCGTCCACCTCGACGTGCAGCGTGATGTACGCATCGTCGGCGCCGACGGTCCAGGCATGCACGTGGTGCACGGCGCGCACCATCGGCACCGACTCGACCAGCGAGCGCCGCACCGCGTCGGCCTCGAAGCCGGCCGGCGCGCCCTCGAGCAGCGCGTGCGAGGACTCGCGCGTGACCTGCCAGCCGGTGCGCACGATCAGCAGCGCCACGGCGACGGACAGCAGCGGGTCGGCCGGCGTCCAGCCGGTGGCCAGGATCACGCACGCTGCGAGGATCGCGGCCGCCGAGCCGAGCAGGTCGCTGAGCACGTGCGCCAGCGCACCGCGCGTGTTGATGTCGCCTCCGCCGCGCAGGATCAGCCAGGCGACGGCGTTCACGCCGAGCCCGGCGATGGCCACCACCAGCATCGGTCCGGCCAGCACCGGTGCGGGCTGCGCCAGCCGCTGCGCGGCTTCGATCACGATCCACGCGGCGATCGCGAACAGCGCGATGCCGTTGACGAACGCCGCGAGCACGCGTGCGCGGCCGTAGCCGTAGGTGCGCAGCGCATCGGCCTTGCGCGTGCTGGCGCGCGCGGCGACCAGCGCCAGGGCCAGCGAGGCGGCGTCGGTCAGCATGTGACCGGCATCGGCGATCAGCGCCAGCGAGCCGGTCCAGATTCCCGCGACCACCTCGACCCCCATGAAGCCGGCGGTCAGCACCAGCGCGGCGGCCAGCCGCGTGTCGGCCGTGCCGGCTCCGGGGTCGTGCCCGTGGTGATCGTGGTCGTGCGTCATGCCGGTTTGAGGATGCGCCGGCCGGCCGCGACGCACAACGCCAGCGCCGCCAGCACGCACACGATCAGCGGGCCGGCGGGAAAATCCAGCGGCACCGATAACCACAGCCCAAGCGCGTAGCCCGCCGCGCCGACCGCATAGCCGAGTAGCAGGCCGCGACGCTCGGGCAGGCCGTGCGAAGCGAGCGCCGGCAGGATCAGCGTGGCGAACACCAGGAACACGCCGACCAGCTCGACCGAGGCCATGACGGTAACGGCAAACAACACGTAAAACCCGGCGGCGTAGCGGCGCAGGCCTGCCGCCCACGCCAGGAGGACCACGGCGTACACGGCCGCCGTGGTCCACAGGTGCTTGGCGTGCACCCACAGGATCTGGCCCGACAGCAGCGACTGCATCTGCTCCGCGCCATGCGGGTCGTTGGCCAGCACCAGCAGCGCGGCGCTCGCGGCGACGACGTACAGGCAGCCGATCAGCGCTTCCTGAATGTGCGGCCAGTGCCGTTCGGTCCACGCCAGCAGCCCGGCGGCCGCCAGCGCCGCGGCCAGCGCCGTCGCGTGGCCGGCGACGCTCTCGCCGTGCCAGCCCAGCACGCCGGCGGAGACCGCGCCGAGCGCCGCGACCTGGGCGATCGACAGGTCGATGAAGATGATCCCGCGCTCGAGCACGCGCCGGCCCAGCAGCACGTGCGTGGACACGACCACCAGGCCCGTCAGCAGCGGGATGCCGAGCAGCGACCAGTCGAACCCTGCGTTGGCCATTGCGTCACGCCCCTGCGGCTTGCAGCAAGCGGTCGAGTGTCACCTCGTACAGGCCGAACAGGTCGTCGGCGCCCGGCGCGCCGCCGACGGACAACGGCAGCTGCACCACCGGAATGCGCGCCCGCTCGGCCAGCCACTCGGAGGCGCGCGCGTCCTCGTATGCGGAGTACACGACCAGGCGCGCCGGCGTGCGCCGGATCGTCTCCAGGACCTCCTGCAGGTGCGCGCCGCTCGGCGGAATGCCCGGCTTGGGCTCGAGGCGGGCCACCTCGTCGATGCCGAGCCAGTCGTACAGGTACACCCAGGTCTTGTGGTGGCTGACCACGCGCACGCCCTTGAGCGGACGGGCGCGCGCGTCCCACTTCTCCAGCGCCGCCGTCCAGCGCCGCTCGAACTGCCCGAGACGATCGTGGTAGGCGGCCGCGCGCCCGGGATCGAGCGCGGCCATGCGCTCGGCCAGGGCCCTGGCGACCGGCAGGATGTTGTGCGGGCTGGTCTGCACGTGCGGGTTGCCGTAAGGGTGCAGGTCGCCGAGCGAGCGGTCGACGCTGGCGGGGATCTCGAGCATCCGCACGAAGCGGCTGGCCTCGAAATAGCCCGGCCGCCCCGGCAGCAGCTTCGGGTTGTTGGCCTTCTCGGCCAGCGCTCCGAGCCAGGCGATCTCCAGCTCGGCCCCGGTGCAGACCGCGAGGTCGGCCTGACGGTACTTCGCAATCAGGCTCGGGCGCGCCTGCATCTTGTGGACATCCTGGTAGGCCGTGATCGCCGAGTACACCTCGACATCCTCGCCGCCGAGCTCGCGGGCCAAGGCGGCCCAGTCGGGCTCGCAGGCAAACACGCGCAGCGAAGCGCTCGCCGGGGGCAGGGCCGTGAGGAACAGCAGTCCCAGCAGCAGGTGGATCTTGCGCATGGACACTCTCCTCAGAACTGGTGGGCCGGGTGCGAGCCGAGGCTCATGATGTACTGCACGAAGAACTGGTCGTCGGCCTCGCCACCGGGTCGCGACTCGTCCCGGTTGTACTGCGCGCGCAGGCGCGAGAATTCACTGTTGGAGAAATCCACCATCGCGCTCCACCGTGTTGCCGCGTCGTCGTCGGCCAGCGTGTCGAAGACCGGATCGGGCGTATCGAGCGTGTTGTCGGCCTTCAGGCGGTCGTAACGCAGGCCGGTGCGCCAGCGCGGCACGAACTGGTAGATGCCCTGCACGTAGAAGCCGTCCTGCGTGCCATCGTAGCCCGAACTCGCCGTGCCGCCGGCGCCGTCGTCGAAGTCAACGGTGCCGTCCTCGTCGCGGTGGAAGTACTCGGCGTGCAGCACCAAGTTGCGCTTCGCCGGATTGCCGTCCTGCGCCCACTTGTAGACGAAGTCCACCACGCTCAGCGCACTGTCGCCGGTGAACGCGAAAACTTCGGGCGCGCCTTCCTCGCCGGTTTCACGCCCGTCGGCATCCGCCTGCAGATGCGACAGGCCGAGCCGCCAGGAGCCGCCCACGCCCACGTCGCCGCCAAGGTGCACGAAGCCGACGGCGCCGTTCACGCCGTCGCGCTTCTCGCCGCCGCCGGGGAAGGCCTGACCGCGCAGCGCCTCGGCACCGAGCTCGACGAACAGGTCGGTCGGCGCGACCCAGCGCAGCTGCACGCCGTCGTCCTTGAGATTGTTGGCGAGCAGCGCGCGATAGACGAGCGGCCGATCCACGAACTCCCAAGCGTGGGCATGGATCCGGTTCTGATAACCAAGCTCCGACAGGAACCGTCCGGCCTTGACGGCCAGCCCGGCCGGCAGCGCCAGCGTGTTGAAGTACGCCTCCTCGACCGCGGCCACGGTCTCACCGCCCTCGTTCTCCAGGGCGACGGTCGCCCAGCCGTGGTACGTGTCGTCCACGTTGGACTCGATGACGAGCTCGGTCTCGGCCAGCGAGAAGCCGCCCGGCCGCAGTTCGGTCTCCGGACCGAGCAGTGCGCCGGGGATTTCCGGTTCGAGTTCGGAGGAAAAGTCGGCATAAGTGCCCAGCAGGATCAGGCTGATCTTGGGGTTGAACGCGGTCCCGCGCGCCGCCAGGGTGCCGCCGCCGACCTGGGCCGCGACGGGGAAGGTGCTGCAAGCCAGGCACAGGCCCAGCGCGAAAAGAGTCTTGGAATGCACGAATGAACTCCTGCTCGAAACGGATGAACGCCGCGCGGCGCGAGCCGGCGGCACCGGTTCAAAGCGGGAGGGCGGGCGGACCCCGGATCGGATGGAGGCGGATGGCAACGACCGCTTGGGTCGTCGCGAGAATTGCTTCGGGCGCTTCGATCGTGCCGGTAGTGGTCACGGTCGGCACTGTCGGTACGACGCCGTGCCCGACCGCGTTCACATAGGTGCAGACCATGCAGCCGTGAGCGGCGCCGGGTATCTGGTCGTGGCTGGAGTCGTGCGCGGCGACCAGCGCCTGGCCCGCCAGCAAGGTGCCGGCCAGCAGCAGCGAGATCAGCGGAACGCGGCGCATGGGCCGATTCTAACGCCGACAGCGGTCAGGCGGCGGCGCGCTCCATCGGCACGTACTGCGGCTGGGCCGCGACGCGGGCGAGCCAGCGGCGCACCGCCGGATAGGCGTCGAGCGAGTAGCCGCCCTGGTGGGCGACGTGCGTGTAGGCGTACAGCGCGATGTCCGCGATGGTGTAGGCGTCGCCGGCCAGGAACGGCGTCTTCGCCAGTTGCTGCTCCATGACGGCCAGCGCGGCGTAGCCCTTCTTCATCGCCTCGGCGATCCTGTCCTTCCATTCGTCCTGCTTGTGCTGGTAGTGGACCCAGAAGCGCACGGTCGCGATGTAGGGCTCGTGCGAATACTGCTCGAAGAACAGCCACTGCAGGACCTGCGCGCGCGGCCAGCGGTCGTCGGGCAGCAGGTGGGTGCCCTCGGCCAGGTAACAGAGCATGGCGTTGGACTCGGCCAGCGCGCGCGTCTCACCGTGGTCGGTGATCTCGAGCAGCGGCACCTTGCCGTTGGGGTTGCGCGCGAGGAACTGCGGCGTGCGCGAAGCGCCGTTGAGGATGTCGGTCTCGATCCACTGGAACGGCACGCCGAGCTGGTGCATCAGCAGCGCCGGCTTGTAACAGTTGCCGCTGCCGGTCATCCCGTAGAGCTTCAGCATGAACTCCTCCAGTGGCGGGATTGTAGGAGCGACCCGGGGGCGCGGGGCGGGGGAGGCCTGGGGGATCGCGCCCACCGGGCCGCTCCTACGAAGGAAGCTTGGGCAGTGTGATGGTCTCGCGCAGCGAGGCCTTCGATTCGGCCTTGATCTGCGCGATGGCCTGGTTGCCCTGCTCGGCGATGCTGAGGCTCAGGCCGGTGCGGGCCTCGATGGCCTTGCGCTCGAAGTCGGACGACAGCGCGGAGTGCTGGGCGATGGCGGCAACGGCCGGCATCAGCAGGGTGGCGGCCAGCAGGATGGCCGGCAGGGCCTCGTAGGCGGCGACCGCGGCCTTGCGGGCCGTCTGGTTGAAGGAAGTGCGGGTGGCGGTAGTCATGGGCATCTCCTGGCATCTCGTCCCGGGCGCCCTGCATGCTGTTACTGCATGTAGGGACCGTGGCGCGAAACGAATTCTGCGACCATAATGCCGGGGGCTCAAACGAAATCGGTGCATATTTGGCATGAGCAGGACGCATGCAATCGAAACGTCGTGACCTGCCGCCGCTGGACCTGCTGAGGGGCTTCGAGGCGGCCGCCCGGCACCTGTCCTTCACCAAGGCGGCCGAGGAGCTGTTCCTGACCCAGTCCGCCATCAGCCGGCAGGTCCAGGGGCTGGAGCAGGCCCTCGGCGTGCCCTTGTTCCAGCGCCGCCATCGCGCGCTGCTGCTGACCGACGATGGCCAGCTGCTGCAGCAGACCGTCGCCCGCCACCTCAAGGAACTGCGCGACGTGGTGGCGCGCATCAGCGAGGAGCCGGTGCGCATGCTGACCGTCACCACGCTGGTGACGTTCGCCTCGCTGTGGCTGATCCCGCGGCTGGCCGTGTTCCGGCGCCTGCATCCGGGCATCGACGTGCGCATCGCTGCGGCCAACGAGATCCTCGACCTCGAGCGCGATCGCGTCGACATCGCCATCCGCTACGTCGCGCCGGAGCGCGCGCCACCGGGCAGCGCCAAGCTGTTCGGCGAGGACGTCGTGCCGATGTGCGCGCCGGCGTTGCTGAAGGACAAGGCGCGGCCGCTGCGCGAGCCGGCCGACCTCGTGCGCCATGTGTTGCTGCACGACGATCCGGAGAACTCGCGCTACCAGGCGCAGTACCTGCAATGGGACATCTGGCTGCAGGCCATGGGGCTGGCCGACCTGCAGCCGGCCGGCTCGGTGCGCTTCAGCCACTACGACCAGATGATCCAGGCCGCGCTCGACGGCGAAGGCGTGGCGCTCGGCCGCCTGCCGCTGATGTCCAAGCAGATCCGGGACGGGCGCCTGGTGACGCCGTTCGAGAAGGCGCGCGGGCGCGGCCGCGGCACGGTGTCGACGCGCGCCTACTTCCTGCTGACGGCGCCGGGCGCCGCCGCGCGGCCGGAGGTCAAGGCGTTCATCGACTGGTTGCTGGAGGAGGCCAAGCAGGGCGCCAGCGCGCCAGCGCCGGTCTCGGTGCCGGACGCTACGCCAGCGGCACCGGCAGCCAGCCCCACAGCCCCATCAGCGTGAGCCCACGCCCGCGTCAGCGGGCGCTCTGCAGTGAATTCTGGTCGAAGTCGCGGTCCTTGAAGCCGTTCCTGAACTTGTAGTCCTTGAACAGCAGCGTGGTGCTCTTGCCGGTCTGGTGATTGACCATGTCGAGCTTGCCGGGGCGCCAGTACTTGCCGAGGTACTGCTGGTAGCCGGCCAGCGTCAGCGTCTTCAGCAGGCTCTGCTTGCGGTCGTAGTACTCGAGCTTCAGCGGGCGGTACTCGGCCTTGTCGGTCCACACGATCATGCGCGTGTAGCCGGAATCCTTGTCGGCCGGGTAGCGCTCCGACACGAAGCAGTCCTTGCCGTCGACGGTTTCGTCGCGCAGGTACTTGTACGTGTATTTCTCGGGTTCCTGCGAGCCGAGGTCCTCGTAGGCGAACTCGCTGCCCATGAACGGCCCGGACTTGTTGCTCGAGGCAATGCGCTTGACGCGCTTCACCGCCGGCAGGTACAGCCAGCGATCGTCGTCGGCCTTCTTGTGCGTGAAGGTCAGCAGCGCGGTGCCGGCCACGTCCTTGGGCTGGTCGAACACGATCATCGACTTGTCGCCGTCTGCCTTGCCCTCGAGCGACTTGTTGCGGATCTCGCGCTTCGACTCCTCGCCCTGCTTGTTGCGCAGGACCATCTGCATGGTCGAGCTGCTGTCGCCGAAGCCGTCGTTGCGGCGGTCGGCCTCGGTGGCGATGGCGAGGCCCTTCTCCTCGGGCGTCTCGGCGAAGGCGGGCGCGGCGAGCAGCGCCAGCAGCGCGACCCAAAGCACGGCGTTGAGGTACCTATTTTGCGGGGAGGGGCTCATCGGGGACGTCCTCGGAGGTATCGGAAGAGGGTTGCGGGTCGCGGTCGATCCACAGTACCAGCAGCGGCAGCAGTAGCAGGTCCACCGGCAGCGCGATCAGGATCGCGATCGTGGTCAGCAACGACATGGTCGCGTTGGGCAGGAACGACGAGGTCGCCAGGATGGCGAAACCGGAGGCCAGGATCGCCGTGGTGACGATCATTGCCGAGCCGGCCTCGTGGAAGGCGTAGCGGATCGCCGCCTCCGGGGCGAGCTGGTACTCGCGCCGGCCGCGCAGGTACTTGGACAGGAAGTGGATGGTGTCGTCGACGATGATGCCGACCACCATGTTCATGACCACGGCCATGGTGAAGATGATCTCGCCGTTGATCAGCGCCCAGACGCCGAAGGCCATGCCCAGCGGCACCAGGTTCGGGATCAGCGTCAGCAGGCCGAACTTCCACGAGCGCAGGCCCGGCAGCAGCAGCAGCGAGATGCCGGCCATGCACAGTGGCAACGACAGGAAGTTGCTCTCGATGTTGCGCTTGGCGATGTGCGAGAACATCACCGGCGGGCCGGTGCCATGCACGTCGCTGCCGAAGCCGTTCTGCTCGAGCCACTGGCGCGCGCGCTCCTCGTACTCGCGCGTCTCCTTCGA
>JANNLM010000079.1:0-13104 GCA_031396825.1 Gammaproteobacteria bacterium
GGCCGAGGTGATCCTCGAGAAGACGCTGGCGCTGGTGCGCGCCGAGCTCACCGAGCAACACGGCAAGCCGCGACGGCTTCGGCGCGATGTCGGCTTCGCCGCCATCGCCTACGGCAAGTTCGGCGGCATCGAGATGGGCTACGGCTCCGATCTCGACCTGCTGTTCCTGCACGACTGCGACGACCTGCAGGCGATGACCAAGGGCGGCGCCAAACCGGTGCCCAACGAGGTGTGGCTGTCGCGCCTGGCACAGCGCGCGATCCACTGGCTGTCGACGCAGACCAGCGCCGGCCGCGCCTACGAAGTGGACCTCGAGCTGCGCCCGGACGGGCGGCGCGGGCTCACGGTCAGCTCGCTGGCCAGCTTCGGGCAGTACCAGCGCGACAGCGCCTGGACCTGGGAACACCAGGCGCTGACACGCGCGCGGCCGGTGGCCGGCGATGCGCCGGTGCGCGAGGCGTTCCAGCGCATCCGGCGCGACGTGCTGACGCGGCCGCGCGACGCGCACAAGCTGCGCGACGAGGTCGTGGCGATGCGCGACAAGATGCGCGGCGCGCTGGACAAGGGCTCGGCCGAGCGGTTCGACGTCAAGCAGGGGCAGGGCGGCCTCACCGACATCGAATTCATCACGCAGTACCTGGTGCTCCGGCACGCGCAAGCGCACCCGCAGGTGCTGGACTGGCCCGACCACTGGCGCCAGACCGAGGCGCTGGCGCAGGCCGGCGTGCTGGAGGCGGAACAGGCGCGCGCGCTGATCGAGATCTACCGCACCTATCGCGGCTGGCTGCACCGTCGGAGCCTGCAGCAACTCGACGCGCTGGCCCCGGCGGCGGAGTTTGCCGCCGAGCGCGAGCGCACGCGGGAGCTGTGGCGGACCGTGCTGGCCTGAGCGGCGCTACTGCGGCCGTCGCCAGATCAGCTCGACGACGCCATGCGTCGCCAGCAGCTGGTCGCGATTCATGGCCTCGAGTTTTCCACCCGACAAGCGCCAGGGCGTGAAGCCGGCGCTACCGAGGAGGTCCAGCAGGGCTTCCGGTCGGAGCCCGTGAGCCAGCATGACGTCCGGCGAGTATTCGGACATCACGAGTTCCGTCCGGCGCAGCACGGACTTGCCGCTGTTCAGCGCGAAATACTCGTACCCTTCCACGTCGATCTTCAACAGCCTGACGCGGGTGTCCGCCATCCCGCGCCGCTCCAGGAAGTCGTCCAATCCGACGGTATCGATCTCGACGGCATCGCGGCCGGCGGTTTCCAGCATCGAGTGCCGGCCGAGGTTGTTGCTGCTGTAGCGATACAGCTTCGAGCGCCCGCTGGACTCGGCGACGGCGGCTTCGATCACCTCGACCGAGTCGGCCCCGTTCATGCGTACGTTCTCGCGCAGCAGCTGGCTGTTGAGCGAGTCGGGCTCGAAGGCGAGGATGCGGCTGCCGGGGCGCGCCATCCGGCTGAACAGCATCGAATACCAGCCGATGTTGGCCCCGATGTCGAGGAAGACGTCGCCCTCACGGCACTCGACGTTGCGCACCAGCCAGTCGCCCAGCGCCGGCTCGTGCGCGTGGTACTTGTAGAGGTGCCGTCCCACCACGTCCTGTGCCTTGACCTTGAACACCAGTCCCAGGCTCGTGGCGCGGGCCAGCAGGAACGATCGGCGCAGGATCCATCGCTGCACGAAGTAGGCGAGCGCGCGCAGCAGCGAAAAGCGCCTGGCGATTTCCAGCGGCGGACGGGCCGGACCCGCGTGCGGGGTCATTCGCCGGCCCCGCCGCCCGACGAGGCCTGCCCGCGGCGAACCTGGCTGAGGAGCTGGGCCGCCGCCTCGCGCGACGGCGGGTTGTGGACCATCTCGTAGTAGCGGATGCGCTTGTAGGCGGCGTAGGTCGCGGCCAGGTACGACACGATGAGCCCGCGCCAGCCGTCCACGAACGCCAGGCGCAGCAGATAGTTCTTCAGGAACATGCCGACGAACACGAACGGGAAAGCCCACAGCCGGGCGGGGCGCCCCCGGTCGAGCCAGTCGCGCGCCTTCAGCTCGGAGTACTCGATGATCTTCAGTTGCCGGTGAGCCAGGCTCGGGCTCAGGAAATGCAGGAACGGCTCGTCGAACAGCCCGGCGTCGCCGTTGAACACCAGGCGCTCGTGCACGCGGGCGTCGGTCCAGCGCGCCCGCGCGCGGTGATAAAGCCTCTCGATTTTCTCGCCCACCATCGGCCGGTAGCCGCGCATGCGGCGTCCCATGTAGACCGCGGCGCGTCGCAGCACGGCACCGGCCTGCGCCGAGCCCAGCAACGACGGCAGGCGCCGCTCGAACTCGTGTGCCAGTTCCGGGGTCAGCGCCTCGTCGGCGTCCAGAACCAGGATCCAGTCGTGGGTCGCCTGGCCGGAGGCGAAATTGCGCTGCGGGCCGAAACCGAGCCAGTCCTGGTGGACGACCCGCGCCCCATGGGCCTGCGCCACCGCCACCGTGTCGTCGGTGCTGCCGGAGTCCACCACCAGTTTCTCGGCGACGAACGGGACGCTGTCCAGGCAGCGCCCGATGTTGTGGGCCTCGTTGCGGGTGATGACGATCAGCGTGACCGGATGGGTTGGCTGCCCCGCCGCGCTCATGATCCCTTCCAGGTCTTCTTGATGAAGTCCTTGATGTCGGTGGTGGAGGTGCCTTCGGTGCGCGGCAGGTAGGTCACCTCGCACAGCTTCTGCAGGTGGTCGAACTTGCCCTCCCAGTCCGACCCCATGGTGAACACCTTGACGTGGTAATTGCGGATGTCGTGTTCCTTCTGCTCCCAGTGCTCCTCCGGGATCACCAGGTCGACGTAGCGGATCGACTCGACCACGAAGCGCCGGTGCTCGAACGACAGCGCGCACTCCTTGCCCTTGACCTTGTTGAACTCGTCGGTGGACAGGCCCACCACCAGGTAATCGCCGAGCGCCCGCGCACGCTGCAGCAGCAGCACGTGGCCGTAGTGCAGCAGGTCGAAGGTGCCGTAGGTCAGGACGACTCGTTTGTGGCGCATGGGAGGGATTGTAGCGAGGCGCCGGGTTTCGCTGCGCTCAACCCAGCCTACGCGTCGCCGACGATGGTCCGCTCGTCGCGCCCGGCCTTCCATTCCCGCACCGGCGTGCGCCAGTCGCCGTACTTGAGCGTCAGGTAGCGCACGTGGTCGCGCGGCGCGCGCAGCGTACCGCCACGCCAGGCGATGTCGTCGTGCGCGGCGTACAGCTCCTGCGGCACGCGCATGACCTTTTCCTCGGCCTGCCACCAGACGTGGCCGTCGGCGCGGTATTTCACGAACACGTCGAGGCGCAACGCGCCGTCGAGGAAGCCGAAACGCCGGCTCGCCACTTTCAGCAGGCGCAGCTGGCCGCGGCGCCAGGCCGGGCCGTCGGCGGTGAAGCGCCGCGGCGCCAGGCGCCACTGCGCCCACGGCAGCGCCTCGCGCAGCGCCCTGGTCAGGTGCGGCGCGTCATCCGCCTGCACCGAGAGGTCCATGTCGGTGTCCCAGGGCAGCAGGTCACCGTCGCGCACGATGCCGAGCAAGGTGCCGCCCTCGAGGTGCCAGTGCAGCCCGGCGCGGTCCAGCGCGTGCGCGGCCGTCAGCAGCAGCGCGCGCGCCTGCTCGAGCACGGCGCCCTGCAGCGGCGTCTGGTTGGCGCTCATGCGCGCCAGTATCCGAGCTTCCAGCGCATCTGCAGCTTGCGCCAGGCGTTGAACGGCTTGGCCTGCGGCGGCGCGCCGAGCGTGCCGGCGGCGAAGGCATCGATGGCATCCAGCACGCGCTCGCTCGAGCGGCCGTCGCGCGCCGGGTGGATGGCGCGGCCGAAGCGCTCGATCTCGGCGCCCGGCGCCGCTCCGGACAACGCTCGCTCCAGCGCGGCCGGGATGTCCGCCGGTTCGCGCACGTCGATCAGGTAGGGGCCGGGCTCGCCGTTGCGCAAGGTCACGGCGGGCTTCCCCAGCAGCAGGAACTCCCAGACGATGGAGGAGGTGTCCGACAGCATCACGTCGGCGGTCTTCAGCGCCCACAGCGCGTCGGGGCCCTGCACCCAGGTCGCGTGCTCGCCGCACAGGGCGCGGTATTTCTCCACCCACTCGCGCTCGAGCTTCGGGTGCAGCTGGAGCAGGAAGTGCCAGCGCCCTTCGCCGGCCAGCGCCTGGATCGTGTCGAACAGCGCGGGCGCGGAGGTCAGGGTGCGCGTGAAGGTCGGCGCGTACAGCACCACGCGTTGCGGCCCGCCGCGCAGCCGCGCCAGGTACTCCGGGCAGGCGTCGCCGAAGTCGCGGAACAGCGGGTCGAGCTTGGGCCAGCCGGTCTCGGTAACAACAAAATGCGGGGCGCGGCGCTGCTGCTCAAGCATCTGCGGCGTGTTGGAGTCGCCATGCGTGCAGTACAGGTCGAACAGCCCACGCACCTTGTGCGCGTTCTTCTTGCCGAGCGTGCCGAAGCCGTGGAACACCTGCACCTTTACGCCGGGGAAGAAATGCGGCACCCAGTTGCCCGGCACGATCACGGCTTCGGGCGCGAATGCCACCGCCTCGCGCGCCGTGGCGAGCTGCGGCTCGTCGGCCTTGAGGTACTGCGCGCCGTCGCCGTGGAACAACCAGCGCGCCTCGGCGCCCCGCGCGCGGATCGCCGCCTGCAGGGGGCGCAGGATGGGCAGCGCGTACGGCAGGTTGCCGAAAAACAGGACTCGCTTCATCGCGGCATAATAGCGCCCGTTTTTTCCACACGGATTCAGACACATGAGCTTCGCGGACCGCGACGGTCACCTCTGGTACGACGGCAAGCTGGTGCCCTGGCGCGAAGCCACGACGCACGTGCTGACCTACACGCTGCATTACGGGGTTGGCTGCTTCGAGGGCGTGCGCGCCTACGAGACGCCCAAGGGCACGGCCGTGTTCCGGCTCGCCGAGCACACCCGGCGGCTGTTCAACTCGGCCAAGATCCTGGGCATGGCGATGCCCTGGAGCCCGGAGCAGGTCAACGCCGGGCACCTGGAAGTGCTGCGCGCCAACAAGCTGGCGTCGGCCTACATCCGCCCGATGGTGTTCTACGGCGCCGAAGGTATGGGCCTGCGCGCGGCGGGGCTGAAAACCCACGTGATCATCGGCGCGTGGACCTGGGGCGCCTACCTGGGCGCCGAGAACATGGAGAAGGGCATCCGCGTGAAGACCAGCTCGTTCTCGCGGCACTACGTCAATGCCGCGCTGTGCCGGGCCAAGGCCAACGCCAACTACCTCAACGCCGCGATGGCGCTGAACGAGGTGCTGAAGGACGGCTACGACGAGGCGCTGATGCTCGACACCAGCGGCTTCGTCGCCGAGGGCAGCGCCGAGAACGTGTTCGTCATCAGCAACGGCGTGATCAGCACGCCGGACGTGACCAGCGCGCTCGACGGCATCACGCGCCGCACGGTCATGCAGCTCGCCGAGGAGCAGGGCTACACGGTGGTCGAGCGGCGCATCACGCGCGACGAGCTGTACGTCTGCGACGAGGCGTTCTTCACCGGCACCGCCGCCGAGGTCACGCCGATCCGCGAGGTGGACAATCGCGCGGTGGGCAGCGGTACGCGCGGCCCGATCACGGCCAAGCTGCAGAAGCTCTATCTCGACGTGGTCCAGGGCAAGTCGGCGAAGCACGCCGACTGGCTGACGCTGGTCTAGCCCGGATCCCGTCCGGACTCAGCGGGGCGGGCAGGGCGGCGCCGCGGGCCGGTTTTCCAGCGCCTGCACCCGCGTTTGCCAGTCCAGCAGCGCCACGTACGCGCGCTCGCGCTCGGCGCGCGCCTTGAGCGCCGGCGGCGGCGCCCCTTCGACCGGCTCAAGCCTGATCTTGCCGGCGTCGGTCCAGCGCAGGTACAGGGGCTTCTCCGAGCCTAGCCTGGCGACCGCGCCATCCGGGGTGACCACGTGGTCGTAGATCGCCATGCCGGCGCCCGGCGGCGGCTCGAACGCGCTCGCCGCTGCGTCGGCGAACAGGTCGTTGCCGACGGCGAGGTAGCACGCGCCGGACAGCGCGTGGCGGTAGAGCGTGGGGAACACGTCGCGATGGCTGCCGAAGCGCGCCGGGTCGTAGCGCAGGCCTGAGCGCATCGCCGCCGGGAAATAGAAGTACGCCGGCACGCCGAACGCCAGCGGCAGCTCGTTGTAGCCCGTGTAATTGAAGAAGCTGCGCACGCTGTGGTCGCCGCTGGCGAACAGCAGCGTGTGGTCGGCCAGGGTCGAGGCCTTCAGCTCGTCGAGGAAACCGCCGAGCGCATCGGCTGCGTACTGGTAGGTCTCGAGGATGCGCTGCGCCAGCTGCGGGTCCACCGGCGGGCGCGCGGCGTAGGCCGCGAGGCTCAGCGGCAGCGGCGTGTAGCCCTCGGGCACGAGGTGCGGCGGGTGGTTGTTGGTGGTGAAGATGAACACGAACAGCGGCTTGCCGGCGGCGTCGGCCTCGTCGAGCAGCGCGCGGGCGTAGCGGAAGGTGGTCTCGTCGGCGGCGCCGCGCATGTTGAACGGCGCATCCGGAAAACGCGCGCGCAGGTGGGCCTGGTCGTGCACCTCATCGAAGCCCTGGAACTTGAGGATGTCGGCGATGTTGCGCCAGGCCGACGGGCCCGAGGTCAGGAACACGGTGCGATAGCCGGCCTGCTGGAACGGCAGCGCCGCCGCGCCGGCGAAGGTGTGGTAGCCGTAGCGCCCCTGCGTCAGCGGCGTCACCGGGCTGTTCATCAGCAGCGACTCGAAGGTGCGGTGCGTGCCGTTCTGGCCCGAGACGAAGTTGCGGAACACGTAGTCCTGCGCGAAGTGCGGGCGCAGCCGGCCGAGCAGGTCGTTGGCCTGCGGGTCGTCGTGCTCGAGCACGTGCCGGCCCATGGATTCCATCATGGCGAACACCACGTGCGGCGGCCGCGCGGCGAGCGCCGGGCTCACCGGGGTGCGCGCGTAGAGCTGCGCGATCAGCGCATCCTCGCCTTCGACCGGCGGCAGGCCGAGCGCGCGCGCCGCGTCCGCCGGCGCCCTGAAGCCGAGGCCGCGCAGCCCGGCGTGCGGATCGGCGCTGATGCCCGATTCGAGCCGGTTCTTGACCGTGAGGTAGGTCGCCTGCAGCGCGTTGGGCACCAGCTGGTTGATGAAGCCGTCGGACGAGACGCTCAAGTGTTTCTCGCCGAGCGGGAAGCTGCCGAGCGTGCCGCGCGCCAGCAGCGCGCACAGCAGCACGGTCGCGCCGTAGGCCAGGCGCGGCCGCGCCTCGAGCACGCCCGGCAGGCGTGACGCCAGCCGCAGCGTCAGCCAGGCCTCCAGCAAGCTGAAGCCGAGCCACGCCGCCAGGATCCGCACGAGCGGGAAGTCGTGGACGATCGTGTGCACGACGATCTGCGTGTCGTCCTCGAACGCACCGAAGATCATCGGATCGATCGGCCCGCCGAAGTAGCCGAAGTAGAAGTGGTTCACCGCGGCCAGCCAGTTCAGTGTCAGGTACACGAGCGCCGCATAGGCGGCGCTCGAGCGGCGCCGTACCGCGGCCGGCAGCGCCCAGCCGAACAGCAGCACTGGCAAGCCGAGCGTGGCCAGCCACTTGAGGTCGAAGCGCAGCCCCATCCAGAACGCGCGCGCCAGCTCGGCGCCGGCGGCGCTGCCGTCGGGCCGGTAGTGCAGCCACAGGCCGGCGCGCCAGGCGAGCAGGGTCAGCGTGCCGATGGCGAGCAGGCTCAGCGCGAAGGCGGGCAGGCCCGGCGGCGGCCGGGCGGCAGCCGCGGGCGGCGGGGTCTCGCTCATGCGGCTAGGGTTTGCGCGTGTACAGCGCCGGATTCAGGCGCGGGTCGTTATAGGCCTTGTACTGGCGGTACAGCTTGAAGAAGCGGCGGCCGGCGCGGAAGTCGTCGATCAGTTCCTGCAGGCATCCGGCGAGGTCGCCGCGCTGCTGCCGCAGCACCTTGAGCTTGCCGGCCGACTGCACAGCGACCTCGAGGTCGTCGGTGCGCGCAGCGTTGACGCCCATGTGGTGGATCTTCAGCGCCAGGATCGAGCAGCGGTCCACCATCGAGCCGGCGGTCTCGGAGTTCTGGCGCCCGCGGCTGATGTCGGCGTCCTTGAGTTCCTCCAGCAGGAACACGTCGAGGCGCTCGATCAGGTCGTTGCGCTTCTGGTTCCATTTGTCGATGGCGCGCTTGGTGTCGGCGATGTAGCCATCTGCCACGTCGCGGCGCCGCGCCTCGTCCTCGTGGTTCCACAGGCTGAAGTTGCAGAAGTGCTGCGCCAGCACCAGCGAGCGCAGGTCGGCGGCCCCTTCAGCCATGAACGCGACCTCGGCGGGCCGCTCGCGGTACCAGGTCGCGAGGGCCTCGTCGTGCAGCGCAAGCAGGGTGTCTTTGTTGATCATGCGAGCAAATCATGCACCGCTTTGCGCACCGCTTCCACGGGCACCGCCGAGACCACGGCGTCGTCCTGGGCGCTGGGCTTGCGCCCTTCGACGTAGTGCCCGGCGGCGAACAGCATGCGCGAGCGCGCCGGCGGCGGCGGCTCGATGGTGCGGGCCGGCTTGTGCCCGGCGATCACCGCGACCGGCACGCCCTGCATCCAGGCCATGTGCATGGCTGCCGTGTCGGCGCCGGCGTAGGCGCGGAACAGGCCGAGCAGCGCCAGCATCTGCGGCAGCGTCGTCGGCGGGGCCAGCTGGCACGGCGCGCCGGCGCCGGTGGCGAGGCCGGCGCAGAACTCCTTCTCGGCCGGCCCCCACAGGATCATCGAGCCGATGCCGTCGGCGTTGAGCCGCTTGAGCAGGTCGAGCCACTTGTCGTCCGGCCAGCGCTCGTTCGCGCGATGCGCGCTGGTGCTGGGAAACACCGCCAGCGGCGGCCGGCCGGCGGCGGCGTAAGCCTGCTCCGCCCAGCGCCGGTCGGCGTCGGGCACGTGCAGGCCGTGGGCCTGCGCGTCGTAGCGCGTATCGATTCCCAGTGGCCCGAGCAGGCTCATGAACCGGTAGATGCGGCTCTCCCAGGCGTCGGCCGGCGTCACTTTGAGGTTGGTGAACAGGAAGTTGCCCTCGGACTCGTGGCCGCGCGCATAGCCGACGCGCACCGGCACGCCCGACAACCACGCCAGCAGGCCGCTCTTGAAGCGGCCGTGGAATTCGAGCAGCACTTCGTAGTCGTGCGCCTTCACCTCGCGCGTGAAGCGGCGGATCTCGGCCAGCGCGCGGCGCAGGCCGCCCTTGAGTTCGCGCCGGTCGAGCACATGGAAGCGGTTGACCAGCGGGTTGCCCTTGAGCGCCGGCAGCACCCAGTGCTCGACGGCCCAGCCGATGTCGGCGTCGGGTCGTTCGCGCCGCAGCCGCGCCACCGCCGGCAGCACGCGCAGGCAGTCGCCGATGGCGCCCAGACGCATCACCAGGATGCGGCGCGCTCGGACCGGGTCGGGCTTCATCGCGACGAAGGATACACGGGCCGATAGAATGCGCGGCCCCATGAGCTTCGGACTCGGCGAGTTCTATTCACTGGCCTGCGCGCTGGCGTGGGCGATCGCCGTGATCCTGTTCAAGAAGTCGGGCGAGAGCCTGGCGCCGGTGCCGCTGAACCTGTTCAAGAACGCGCTCGGCCTGGTGCTGATGGTGCTGACGCTGCTGGCGTTCTCGGGCGCCACCTGGCCCGGCATTCCGCCCGAAGCGGTGGCGATCGCGCTGGTGTCGGGCTTCCTCGGCATCGGCGTCGGCGACACGCTGTATTTCCGCGCGCTGAACGCGGTGGGCGCAAGCCGCATGGCGATCGCGCAGACGCTGTATTCGCCGTTCGTCACCGTGCTGTCCGCGCTCTACCTGGCCGAGCGGCTCACGCTGCTGCAGTGCGCCGGCGTGGCGCTGGTGATCGGCGGCATCGCGCTGGTCCACACCGGGCACGGCGCGGGCCAGGTCGACCCGCGCGCGCTGCGCCGCGGCGTGCTGGAGGCGGCGGCGTCGGTGTTCGTGATGGCCGCCGGCGTGGTCATGGCCAAGCCGCTGCTCGAGCGTTACGACTTCTTCTGGATCGTCACGCTGCGCATCGTCGGCGGCGTGCTCGGCATGCTGCTCTTCATGCCCTCGGCCCGCGACGTGGCCGGCATCCGCGCCGCGTTCGCCGGCGTGCGCCACTGGCCGCACGTCATCGCCGGGTCGATCGCCGGCACCTACATCTCGATGATGCTGTGGCTGGCGGGCTACAAGTACACCAAGGCCTCGATCGCCGCCGTGCTCAACGAGATGGCGGCGGTGTTCATCCTGGTGCTGGCCGCGATCTTCCTGCACGACCGCCTCAAGCCGGCGCAGCTCGCCGGCTCAGTGGTGGCGGTCGCGGGCGTGCTGCTGGTGGTGTTGTAGGCGTCGTCGCGCCGCCGCCAGCGCCAGCGCTGCCAGCGCCAGCCAATCGAGCGCGCCGCCGCCGCCACCGCGACGCGAGCAGTTGCTGGCCTCGCCCGCGCACGCCTGGTTGGAGATCGTCGGCGCGACCGGCCCGGGGTCGGCGCCGACGGCGCTGAGGCCCGGGACGATGGCGACGCAGGTGCCGTCGGGATCCAGGTGCGCCTTGAGCTGGCCGTCCGCGGCCGGGCCGGCGGTCCAGCCGCGGTCGAGCCGCGCGAAGTAGTCGAAGCCGGTCAGGTTCGAACACGACGCCAGACCGCCTGACAGCAGGCCGATCAGGCGGTGCGACGAATCCCACAGGCCGCCGCCGGAGGAGCCCGGCTCGGTCGTGCCGCTGGCCCATTGCACGCGCCAGGCGGCGACGTCGCAGCCGGTGCCCACGTCGATGGTGCTGTGGGTGAGGCCGGAGTTGAAGAACGCGATCTTCTTCTCGTCGCCGCCGGGGTGGTGGATCGCGACGCCGGTGCCGGTCGACGCGCCGGTGGCGTCCCAGCCGGCGAAGTACAGCCCGACGGGCATCGGCGCCGCGTCGGTGATCAGCAGCAGCGCGAAGTCCGACTGCACGTCGTGCGCGAGCCGTTGCGCGCCCTGGAAGGTCGGCGGCGGCAGCGGAGCGGGGATGCCGCACACGGCGGCCTCGTAGCCGAAATAGAAGACGACCGACGACGCCGGTCCGCTGTCCTCGTCCACGCCGCAATGGTTGGCGGTGAGGAACAGCCGGCGCCGGTCCTGGCGCGCGTTGTTGAGCAGTTGCCCGGTGCAGAGGAACGCGCCACCGATCGAGATGCGCGCCACCGAGTCGGCGTCCTCGCTCCAGTCCGATGCGACGGGGCAGGTGACATCGATGTTGCAGGCGCCGGCCTTGGCCGGAGTGCTGGCCTTCCAGTCGCGAAAACCGTGGAAAGCGCGCGCCTTGCCCAGCGCGACCTCGCCGTCGCTGCCCTGCGGCGCGCGGACCTCGACCACCAGTTCCTCGCCGGCCACGGGCGGGGTCCACAGCCCGGTGGCGTCCACCTGCGTGGTGTCGAACGGCCCGTGGGTGAGCCGCGCCGCCGGATCGTAGATCCACAGCGTGGCGCCGGCCGGCAGCGTGGGTTGCGCGAACTGCAGGCTCAGCGACAGCGCGCCGGGCGAGTGGATGCGCAGGCGCCAGGAGCGTTGCGCGCCGGCGTCCTGCCAGCGGCCCTGTGCGGGACTCACCTGCAGGTCCACCGGCACGGCGTACTGGAACGGCCGGTGCTTGACCGGCTCGGCCAGCGCCTTGCGCACCGCCTCGGCCGGCAGCGCGACGCGCGGCACAGCCGTCAGCGTGGCCAGGTCGGGGCGGAGTTGCTGCGCGGCAGCGGGCGCGGCGCCGGACACGTTGATCGGCGCCAGGCAAGCCAGCAGCAGCGCGGCGCGGAGCGGTCGCATCAAAAAAGACTACACCGCCGCCGGGCGCATCGCACGGCGGCCGGTTCAGGTCGTCGGATCAGCCGCCGGCGACGGCGGCCGCGGCTTCGCCGAGCAGCGTGTCGATTTCCTCGACGTCCTTGGGCCCGAGCTGGCCGCCGGCCTGCTTGAGCCGCAGGATGTTCAGCAGGTAGTCGTAGCGCGAGCGCGAGTAGTCGCGCTGCGCGCGGTACAGCTCGCGCTGGGCGTTGAGCACGTCCACCGCGGTGCGCGCGCCGACCTCGAGGCCGACTTCGCTGGCCTCGAGCGCGGTCGTGTTCGAGAGGACCGCCTGCTTGTACGCCGCCACGCGCGACACGCCGGCCACCACGCCCTGGTAGGCGTTCTTGGTGGTGCGCTCGACCTCGCGCTTCTTGCCCTCGTACTCGGCCATGCGCTGGTCGCGCGTGCCGCGCGCCGCGCTGACGCCGGCCTGGGTGGCGCCGCCGGCGAAGATCGGCACGTTCAGCACCACCGACAGGTTGGTCGTGTCGTATTGCTGGTCGACGGCGCCGACGCCCGGCGTCACGCGATTGGACTCACCGACCGCGCCCTCGCCGACGAAGTAGACCGTGGGGTAGTGGGCGGCCCAGGCGGCGTCCACGTCCTGGTTCGCGGCGTCCGCCGTGGCCTTGGAGACGCGGATGCTGAGGTTGTTTTCCGAGGCGTTCTTGAGCCAGTCGTTGACGTTGCCCGGATCCGGGCCGACCAGCGGAATCTCTTCCTTCAGAGGCACGATGCGCGCATCGCTCGCGCCGGTGATTTCGGCGACGACGACCTGCGCGTTGGCCAGCGCCTGTTCGGCCTCGATCATCTGGGCGACGGTGAGGTCGTAACGCGCCTGGGCTTCCTGCACGTCGGTGATGGCGGACAGGCCGACCTCGAAGCGTTTCTTGGCCAGCTCGAGCTGGCGCTCCACCGCTTTCTTCTCGGCGTCGGCGAAGCGCACGCTGTCGGCCGCGCCCAGCAGGCCGAAATAAGCCTCGGTGACGCGGAACGCCAGGCTCTGCTCGGCGATGACGTAGTTGGCCTGCGCCGCGGCGGCCTGCCGGCCGGCGGACTGCCAGCGGTTCCAGGCCGCGGCGTCGAACAGCGCCTGGCGCAGGGTCAGGCGGATGTCCTGGCCTTCGGTGTCGCTGGTCGACTTCGGCGAGCCGGTGAGTTCGATGGTCTGTTCGCCTTCCTCGACGACCGCCGAGCCGGTGATCAGCGGCAGCAGCGCGCCGCGCGCGCGCGGGTTGGCGGCGACGGCCGCATCGCGCGCGCCGTCGGCGGCGCGCAGCGTGGTGTCGTTCTCCGT
>JANNLM010000115.1:0-9399 GCA_031396825.1 Gammaproteobacteria bacterium
GCGATGCCGTACAGGCCGGACAACTCGAACGAGGCGTAGATCGCCGCGCACACCGCCAGCACCGGCAGTGCCGTGGACTTCATCGAGATGCCGAGGCCCGCGATCATGTTGGTCGCGTGGCCGGTCTGCGAGGCCGCGGCGATGTGCTGCACCGGGGCGAACGTGGTGCCGGTGTAGTACTCGGTGATCCAGACGATGACGCCGGTCAGGACCAGGCCGATCAGCGAGCACCAGTACAGGTTCATCGCCAGTTCGGCGGCGAAGAACTGCCGGGTGATCGGGTAGAACGCGACCGCGGCGATGACGCCGGAGACGATCACGCCCTTGTACAGCGCGCCCATGATGTTGCCGCCTTCCTTGGCCGACACGAAGAACGTGCCGATGATCGAGGCGATGATCGAGACGCCGCCGAGCACGAGCGGGTAGAGCACCGCGTTCGGGCCGAGCGTCGAGGCCATCAGGCCGCCGAGCACCATGGTGGCGACCACGGTGACCGCGTAGGTCTCGAACAGGTCGGCCGCCATGCCGGCGCAGTCGCCGACGTTGTCGCCGACGTTATCGGCGATGACCGCCGGGTTGCGCGGATCGTCTTCCGGAATCCCGGCTTCGACCTTGCCCACCAGGTCGGCGCCCACGTCGGCGCCCGTGGTGGAGATGCCGCCGCCCAGACGCGCGAAGATCGAGATCAGCGAGCCGCCGAAGGCCAGGCCGACCAGGCCGTGCAGGGCGGTGGCACATCGGCCATGCCCTTGACGACCATGTAGTAACCGGCCACGCCCAGCAGGCCGAGGCCCACGACCAGCATGCCGGTGATGGCGCCGCCGCGGAACGCAACGGCGAGCGCCGCGTTCATGCCCTCATGCGCCGCCTGCGCGGTGCGCGAGTTGCTGCGCACCGAGATGTTCATGCCGATGTAACCCGTGGCGCCGGACAGCACCGCGCCGATCAGGAAGCCGATCGCGGTGTACCAGCCCAGCGCGAAGCCCAGCACCACGAACAGCACGGCACCGACGATGGCGATCGTCGTGTACTGGCGGTTGAGGTAGGCCATGGCGCCTTCCTGCACCGCGGCGGCGATTTCCTGCATCCGCGCGTTGCCCGGCGATTTCGCCAGCACCCAGCGCACCGAGAAAATGCCGTAGACGATCGCGGCGAGGGCACAGCCCAGCGCGATCCAGAGACCGTTGGCGACCAGCATGAAGCTCTCCTGTGGGTTTTTTGAGAACGGGGGCTGTGGGAGCCCCCGAAGCGGCGCGGATTCTACAGGGATTCCGGGCATTTCCCTACCCCCGAACGGGCAGGGCGGCTAAAGTGTCGGACTCAATCAGTGCCGAACCCCTCAAGGAGTCGCCGATGACCCGTCTTGCCGCAGTCCCCCTGACCCTCCTCGCCCTGCTGGTCGCCTGCGGCCAGGGCCAGGGTCCCGCCCCGTCCGCCTCGCCGGCGGTCGAGCTGACCGCTCCCGCCGGAACCTACACCCTCGACCCGAACCACCGCAGCCTGGTCGGCAAGGTCCAGCACTTCAACCTGGCGCCGTACAGCCTGCGCTTCACCAGGTTCGACGTCGCGCTGAACCTCGACCCCAAGAACCTTTCGGCTGCGTCGGTCGAGGTCACGCTCGACCCGACCTCGGTGCGCACGGACTACACCGGCGACTACAAGGGCACGCACGAAGGCACGCCCTACGACAGCTTCGAGCAGGCGCTGGCGCAGGACGCGAAGTTCTTCAACGCCGCCCAGTTCCCGGCCGTCACCTTCAAGTCCACCAAGGTCGAGCCGCAGGGCCCGGGCCGCATGAAGATCACCGGCGACCTGACGCTGCTCGGCAAGACCCTGCCGCTGACGCTCGATGCGACGGTGACCGGCTCGATTGCCGAGCACCCGCGCACCAAGGCGGGCGCGCTCGGCTTCACCGCGACCGGCACGTTCAAGCGCTCGGCCTTTGGCATGGACTTCGGCGTCGGCAAGTTCCTCGGCGACGACGTCACCGTCACCTTCGACGGCGAGTTCAAGCAGCAGGTCGCCCCGCCGCCGGCATGACGGCGCCGGAGCGCTACGGCGCGGTCGCAACCGTCCTGCACTGGACGATCGCGGCCGCGATCCTCACTAACCTCGGCCTCGGCTGGTGGATGCACCGCGCGATCGACGTCGCGGCCACGCAGGCGCGCGCCATCGACGCGTTCCAGGTCCACAAGTCGCTCGGGCTCACGGTGCTCGCGCTGAGCGTGCTGCGGCTGCTGTGGCGCCTCGTGCACCGCGCGCCGCCGCTGCCGGCGGCGATGCCGGGATGGCAGCGCGCCTCGGCGCGGCTGGTGCAATGGGCGCTCTACGCACTGATGGTGATCGTGCCGCTGAGCGGCTGGACCTACGTTTCGGCGCAATGGCGCGGCGATGCGCCGCTGGCGGTGCCGACGCTGTGGTTCGGCCTGCTCGACGTGCCACACCTGTTCGATGCCGCGGCGCTCGGCGCGGACGAGCGCGCGGCGATCGCGGCGCGCAATTTCACGGCGCATAAATGGCTGGCGTGGGGCATGGCGGCGCTGTGGTTCGCGCACGCGGCGGCCGCGCTCAAGCATCGCTTCGTCAATCGCGACGGCGTGTTCGAGAGCATGGTGCCGCGGCGCGGACACACCCTGGCGCTCGGCGCCGTGCTGGTCGGGCTGGCGGTGCTGTCGGCGCTGTCGGTCGTGCGTCCGGGCGCCAGCGACGAGGCGCGGATCGAGGGCGTCCCTGGCGGCTGGGTCATCGACCCGGCCAGCGAGATCGCGTTCACTGGCGAGAACGCGGGCACGCCGTTCCGCGGCAGGTTCACGCGCTGGCAGGCGGACATCCGCCTGGAGCCGAAGATGGTGATCACGGCGATCGTGCAGACCGGCTCGGCGCGCGCCGGCGATGCGATGTACGAGCGCACGCTGGCGGAAGGCGAGTGGTTCGACGTCGACGACCACCCGACCGCGCGCTACGTCGCCGAGCGCGTCGTGCCGCAACCGGACGGCGGTGCCCTGGTCGAGGGCACGCTGACGATCAAGGGCCGCCCGCTGCCGGTGCCGGCGCTGCGCCTCACGCCGGGCGAGAACGAGATCCGCATCGAGGGCCGCTTCGAAGTGGACCGCGCCGCGGCCGACCTCGGCATGACCTCCGATCCGGCAGGCGAGTTCATCTCCCGCCGCATCCAGGTCGAGGTCAAGGTCCGGGCCACGCCACCCCGGTAACTCTTCTCCATACGATACCGGCGGGGGTGGGCGCAGAATGCGTCCATCGGGGTCAACACGAGGAAAGCATCATGACGAGCCATCGCTGCGCAGCGGTCATCCTGTTGCTGTCCGGGTTCGCGCCGGGAATCGCCGGGGCGGAAGAGGCGGCTAAATCCGACAACCACGGGTACTTCGGGGTCGGCCTGCAGCTCGTGTCGAACACCTCGCAGACCGGGGTCGGAGATTTCCAGTCGACCGGCGGCGGCCTGGTCCTCAACGGCGCGGGCGTCATTGACGCCGGCAACATCGGCTTCGGCCTCAACGGCGGCTTCGGCTTCGCCAGCCGTACCGACAGCGACACCGACGAAACCATCGCTGAGGGCACCTTCGGCTTCGACGGCGGCGTGGTCCTCGCCGACATCTTCTACCTGAGCTTCGGCGTGAGCTTGCTGAACCAGACGCCGGACAGCACGGACGTCGTCACGACCTACACCGTGGTGCCGCTGGGGCTCGGCGTGCTGGTGCCCAGCGACACCGGCTACATGCTCGCGCAGCTGCGTTTCGGCGGCGGCGAGGCCAGCAACGACCAGAACAACGCGACCGCGGACCTCAACTACTTCGGCATCCGCCTGGTCGGCCAGACCGGCACCGCGGATGGCCTGCAGTTCATGGGCGGGCTCGAGTTCGACACGTATGACTTCGCGGACGTCGACATCACCGACAATTTCTTCCGCTTCTTCATCGGGGCCGGTTTCGGCGGGTAAGAGATCCCTCGCTCGCGCCCCATAGGGCTCGCTCGGGATGAAACGCGCTATGCGCGTTTCACTTCTTGTATTCGAACGGCGGGCACTTTTTCGTGACCGCGGCGTTCTTCAGCTTCACGTACTGCGGCAGGCCGTTCCTGAACGGCGGCGGGTCCTCGCCCGCGATCAGCGGCGCCAGGTACGTGCGGCACTTGCCGGTGATGTGGAAGCCGTCCTCGCTGATGTAGTCGCGCGGCATCTTCTTCTCGACGTTGGCCACTTTCTCCAGCGGCGCCTCGCCGGTCTTCCACTTGTACGGCTTGTCGCTGAGCCGGTCGATCGTGACCATCACGCCGCTCCTGCCCTTGATGGCGAGCTCGACCGCGGCCTTGCCGACGGCGTACGACTGCTGCAGGTCGGTCTTGCTGACGACGTGGCGCGCCGCGCGCATCAGGTAGTCGGCGACGGCCCAGTGGTACTTCAGGCCCAGCTTGTCCTTCAATAGCTTCGCGAGCAGCGGCGCCAGCCCGCCGAGCTGGCTGTGGCCGAAGGCATCCTTGCCGCCGGCCTCCGACACGAACTCGCCCGACGGCGCGTGCAGGCCCTCGCTGGCGACGATCGTGCACCAGCCGACCTTCTTCACGGTCGCGTCGACCTTGGCCAGGAACTTCGCTTCGTCGAACACGATCTCGGGAAACAGGATCACCTGCGGGCCGTCACCGTCCCGCTCGGCGGCGAGGCCGCCCGCCGCCGCGGTCCAGCCCGCGTGGCGGCCCATCACCTCGAGGATGAACACCTTGGTCGAGGTCTTGGCCATCGAGGCGAGGTCGAAGCTCGCCTCGCGGATCGACACCGCCGTGTACTTCGCCACCGAGCCGAAGCCGGGGCAGGTGTCGGTGACCGGCAAGTCGTTGTCCATCGTCTTCGGCACGTGGATCGCCTGCAGCGGGTAGCCCATCTTCGCGGACAGTTGCGAGACCTTCAGGCAGGTATCGGCCGAGTCGCCGCCGCCGTTGTAGAAAAAGAAGCCGATGTCGTGCGCCTTGAAGACCTCGATCAGTCGTTCATATTCAGCCTGGTTTTTATCAAACCCTTTCAGCTTGTAGCGGCACGAGCCGAACGCGCCGGCCGGCGTGTGCTTGAGCGCGGCGATGTTGGCGGCCGGCTCCTTCGAGGTGTCGATCAGGTCCTCGCTCAGCGCGCCGATGATGCCGTTGCGCCCGGCATAGACGTTGCCGATCTTGTTCTTGTGCTTGCGCGCGGTCTCGATCACGCCGGCGGCGGAGGCGTTGATGACGGCGGTGACGCCACCGGACTGGGCGTAGAAGGCGTTGCGCGGCTTGGCCATGACGGGCTCCGAAACGAGGCGCACAGGTTACTAAAATTTGTTACCGTGCCCGCTCACAAGGGGAGTCGTGATGAGACTGGTGTTCATGGGGGCGCCCGGCTCGGGCAAGGGCACCCAGGCGCGCCGCCTGATGGAAGCGTATGCGAGCCCGCAAATCTCCACGGGCGACCTGTTGCGCGCGGCGGTGGCCGCCGGCACCGCGCTCGGCAAGAAGGCCAAGGCGGCGATGGATGCCGGCCAGCTGGTCGCCGACGACATCGTCGTCGGCATGATCCGCGAACGCCTCGCGCAGAAGGACACCAGGTTCGGTTTCATCCTCGACGGCTTCCCGCGCTCGCTGGGGCAGGCCACCGCGCTCGACTCGATGCTCGACGAGGTCGGCCAGCCGCTGAACAAGGCGATCCTGCTCGACGTGAAGTTCGACAACCTGATCAAGCGGCTCACCGGGCGGCGTACCTGCAAAATCTGCGGCCACCTGTACAACGTCTACTTCAGCCCGCCGAAGAAATCCGGCGTGTGCGACCTCGATGGCGGCGAGCTGGTGCAACGCGCCGACGACAACGAGGAGACGATCACCAAGCGCCTGAAGGTCTACCAGGACCAGACGTCGCCGCTGGTCGATTACTACAAGAAGCAGGGCAAGTTCGGTTCCGTCGACGGCGAAGGCTCGATGGACGAGATCTTCCACCGCATCGAGAAGGTCCTGCCGTAAAAGGGGACGCAACCCTTTTCGGCGACGAAAGTGGAAAAAGGGTTGCGTCCCCTTTTTACAGCTTCGCCAGCAGCTCGTTCCCCAGCAGTTCCCGCCGCCAGCCGCTGAGCAGCGGAATCGCCGCGCCCGGGCCCTCGCGCACCAGCCGCTCGATGTCGGCCCGCGTCGCGACCAGCGTCGGCGCCACGTCCTCGGCCTGCGCGCGGGTGCGCAGCAGGTCGAGCAGGCCCTGGATCTGCGCCTTCTGCGCCGCCGTGTAAGACGCCTCGACCACCAGCGGCGTGGCGTCCGCCACCGGCTCCTGTGCGAGCGCCAGCAATGCCTCGCCGGCGCGCTGCACCAGCTTGGCGGAGACGCCTTCGATTTCCGACAGCGCGGCCAGCGTCGCGGGCTTGCGCGCGGCGATCTGGCACACCGGCACGTCCTCGAGGATCCAGCGGCGCGGCCGGTTGCGGCGCAGAGCCTCCTCCTCGCGCCAGCGCGCCAGGCGCGCGGCGACGTGCTGCTCGGCCGGCGGGAGGCGGCCGAGGCCCTTGATGCCGCGCCAGGCGGTCGCCGGGTCCGGCCGGTAGCGGCCGGCTTCGGTCATGCGCGCGCACTCGGCCTCGAGCCAGCCCAGGCGGCCGCGCTGCTCCAGTTCGGCGCGCAGCGCCGGGTACATCGCGCCCAGGTGGCGCACGTCGTCGGCGGCGTAGGTCAGCTGCGCCTCGGACAGCGGCCGCTTCGACCAGTCGGTGCGCGACAGGCTCTTGTCGACCTTGTGGCCGAGGCGGCGCTCGACCAGCGCGGCGTAGCCGAGTTGCTCGCCGTGGCCGAGCAGGGCCGCGGCGACCTGCGTGTCGAACAAGGGGCGCGGGCAGTCGCCGCCGCGCTGCACGAACAACTCGAGATCCTGGCTGGCCGAGTGCAGCACCTTGAGCGGCCGGGCCTGCTGCAGGAAGGCCCACAGCGGCGCCAGGTCCACCGCCAGTGCATCGACGCAGACCTGCGTGGCGCCGTCGCCGAGCTGCACCAGGCACAGCTCGGCGAAGTAGGTGTCCTCGCGGACGAACTCGGTGTCGACCGCCAGCCAGGGCGTCTCGCGCCAGCGTTCGAGCATGGCGGCGAGGGCGTCGGCGGTCGCGATCAGCGTGTAGTCGGGGGTTTGCATCGATTCATCATAAAATGGCCGCCCCCTCTCTGGACAATCCGATGCTGCAACAGGCTGCCACGGTGGCGCTGCGGATCCTGCTGTTCCGCGCCGGGCCGCAGGACTTCCCGCACGCGCCGCAGCTGGTGGCCCTGCTGCCGGCGCTCGCCGCCGCCGCGTACTTCGCGGTGTTCGCCATCCTGCTGCCGCCGGGGGTCTCGGCCGTGATCGCGCTGGCCAGCGTCGGCGCCCTGGCGCTGGTCACGCACTCCCTGCTCAGCGCGCGCAGCCTGTCCGCCCGCTTCCAGCAGACCTTCCATGCGCTGCTGGCCACGGGCCTGGTGCTGACGCTGGCCTCGATCCCGGCGATGAGCGCGCTGGCGCCGGCGCTCAAGCAGATCGCCGCCGATCCGGAGCTGCTGAAACAGCCCGGCGCGGTGCAGACCTCGACGGCGGCGTCGCTGGTCCTGAACGCCCTGAACGTCTGGAACCTCGCGGTGTACGCGCACATCTACCGTCACGCCACCGGGACGCGCCTGTGGACCGGCGCGCTGATCGCGCTGTTCGTGGCGTTCAGCGTGCTGCTGCTGTCGATCCTCGCGGTGCAACTGCTGCTGCCGCTGGTGCGGCCCTGATGCACGTCCACATCCTCGGCATCTGCGGCACCTTCATGGCCGGCATCGCGGCCATCGCGCGCGAGGCCGGCCATCGCGTCACCGGCGCCGATGCGGCGGCCTGGCCGCCGATGTCCACGCAGCTGGAGGCGCTCGGCATCCAGGTCACGCGCGGCTACGACCCGGCGCAGCTGACGCCGGCGCCCGACGTGGTGATCGTCGGCAACGTCATCACGCGCGGCAACCCGGCGATCGAGCACGTGCTGGACCACGGCCTGCGCCACGTCTCCGGCCCGCAGTGGCTGGCCGAGAACGTGCTCGACGGCAAGCACGTGCTGGCCGTCGCCGGCACCCACGGCAAGACCACCACCTCGAGCCTGCTGGCGTGGCTGCTCGAGTACGCCGGCCTCGCGCCGGGATTCCTGATCGGCGGCGTGCCGCAGAACTTCGGCGTGTCGGCGCGCCTCGGCGCAGGCCCGCCTGCCGCAGGCAAGAAGTCGTTCTTCGTGGTCGAGGCCGACGAGTACGACACGGCGTTCTTCGACAAGCGCAGCAAGTTCGTGCACTACGGCCCGCGCACCGCGATCCTCAACAACCTCGAGTTCGACCACGCCGACATCTTCCCGGACCTGGCCAGCATCGAGCGGCAGTTCCATCACCTGGTGCGCACGGTGCCGCGCAGCGGCCGCATCATCGTCAACGCCGGTGACGAGGCGCTCAAGCGCGTGCTGGCGATGGGCTGCTGGAGCGACGTCCAGCGTTTCGACGAGAGTACCTACGGCGCGTTCGTCTCGCCGCTGGCCGGCAACCACAACCGCCTCAACGCCGTCGCCGCGATCGCCGCGGCCGCGCACGTCGGCGTGCCGGTGGCGAAATCCATGGAGGCGCTGGCGCAGTTCCGCAACGTCAAGCGCCGGCTCGAGCTGGTCGGCGAGGCACACGGCGTGAAGGTGTACGACGACTTCGCGCACCATCCGACCGCGATCGCGGTCACCATCGCCGCGCTGCGCGGGCAGGGGCCCGGGCGCGTGCTGGCGGTGGTCGAGCCGCGCTCCAACACCATGCGCCTGGGCACCATGGCGGTGGCCCTGACCGACAGCCTGCTCGCCGCCGACCACAGCTACGTGCTGGCGCGGCCCGACCTGCACTGGGACGCGCGCTCGGTCCTCGGCGGGCTCGGTGAACAGCTGACCGTGCGCGACGCGGTCGAGCCGCTGGTCGCCGACCTCGCGCGCGACGCGCGCCCCGGCGACCGCGTGCTGGTGATGAGCAACGGCGACTTCGGCGGCATCCACCGCAAGCTGCTCGACGCGCTGGGGCCGCGCTGATGCGCCAGCGTTTCGAGCTGCCGGTGCGCGCGGAGCTGGAGCCCTGGATCGAGCGGGCGCTGGACGGCGCGCGCCGGGCCGGCGCGACGCAGGCCGACGCCAGCGTCTCGGTCAGCCGCGGCCTGTCGCTGACCGTGCGCAAGGGCGAAGTCGAGTCGGTCGAGTTCCACCACGACCGCGAGATGTCGGTCGAGGTGTTCTTCGGCCGGCGCAGCGGCTCGGCCAGCACCGCCGACCTCACCGCCAGCGGGCTCGACGGCGCGGTCGCCGCGGCCTGCGCCATCGCCAAGGCCAGCGGCGAGGATCCGTGCAGCGGCCTGGCCGACGCCGA
>JANNLM010000133.1:0-12061 GCA_031396825.1 Gammaproteobacteria bacterium
ACCAGGAGCAGGTGGACAAGGTGCTCGGATCGCCCGAGGCGCTGCCCGCGCTCGAACGCATCGTCGTCATCGACCCCGAGGGCACGCGCGACTACCGCGACCCGCGGCTGGTGACCTGGGAGACCTTCCTTGCGCCGCACCTGGCGCGCGCCCGCGCGCGGGCCGAGGCCGAGGTGCACGCGCAGTTGCAGGCGCTAGCCGCGGAGACTCCGGCGGTCATTGTTTATACCTCCGGCACCACGGCGCAGCCCAAGGGCGCGCTGCTGTCCGCGGCACAGATGCTGTCGATGAGCGGCACGTACTTCGACGAACTTGGCGGCACCGAGGACGACACGCTGTTGTCGTACCTGCCGCTGTGCCACGTCGCCGAGAAGATCTTCAGCCTGTTCACGCCGCTGACCTCCGGCGCCACCGTGCACTTCGGCGAATCGCTCGATACCGTGCGCCAGGACCTGGTCGAGGTGTCGCCGAGCATCTTCCTCGGCGTGCCGCGCATCTGGGAGAAGGTGCACGCCGGCGTGGAAGTGGCGATCCGCAACACCACGCCGGAGAAGCGCGCGCTGTACCACTGGGCGCTGCGCGTGGCGCAGCGGCACCACCGCACCGGCGGCGCGCGCCTGCAACGCTGGCTCGCCGAGTGGCTGGTGCTGCGCGCGCTGCGCGAACGCCTCGGCCTGGCCCGCGTGCGCCTGGCCGTGTCGGGCGCGGCCCCGATCTCCGCCGAGCTGCTGCACTGGTTCCACGCCATCGGCGTGCCGATCCTCGAGGGCTGGGGCATGTCCGAGTCCTGCGGCATCTCGCACGTGAACCTGCCGGGCGCCTGCAGGATCGGCACGGTCGGCCGCGCGCTCAAGGGCGTGGACTGCAAGCTGGCCGAGGACGGCGAAGTCCTGATCAAGGGGCCGCACATCTTTTCCGGCTATCTGCACAACGAGCAAGCGACGCGCGAGGCCATGAACGACGGCTGGCTGCACACCGGCGACCTGGGCTCGATCGATGCCGACGGCTACCTCAGCATCACCGGCCGCAAGAAGGAAATCCTGATCAACGCCGGCGGCAAGAACCTGTCGCCGGCCAAGATCGAGAACGCGCTCAAGACCAGCCCGTACATCAAGGAGGCCGCGGCGGTGGCCGACGGCCGCGCCTTCACCAGCGCGCTGATCCAGATCGAGGGAGACCTGGTCGGGGACTGGGCGATGCGCCAGGGCATCACTTACACGTCGTTCGAGGACCTCAGCGCGAGGCCGCAAGTGGTCAAGCTGATTGACGGCGAAGTGCGGCGCATCAACGAGTCGCTGGCGCGCGTCGAGCAGGTGCGCGAGTTCCGGCTGCTGCCCAAGGAGCTGCACCAGGACGACGGCGAGATGACCGCGACGCAGAAGCTCAAGCGGCGCATCGTCTACGAGAAGTTCGCGGCGCTGATCGAAGACATGTACCGGAAGGGCGCCGCGTGAGCCTCGCCGAGCGCTACATGGAATTTCAGCGCTGGCCGGCGAGCCGCAAGGTCCTGGCTTTTGCGCTGCCGTCCTCACTCGTGCACGCCGGCTACTGGTGGCAGGCGCGGGCGTTGGCGGAACAGACCGGCCAGCCGGCCGCACACCTGCTTGCGGCGGCCGCCCTGCTGTGGACCCTGACGATCGTCGGTTGGGCCGCTGTGGCCGGGATCGCGGCCTGGCGGGCTCGAGCGGCGCCGTGGGTCGCGCACCTGTTCGCCGCGAACCACGCGGTGTTCACGGTCGTCGTCATGCACGTCGGCACCGGCATTCCCGCGCTGACCTGGATTCCGCTGGTCGCGCTGCTGTTCGCGTTCTGTTTCGACGAGCGCGTCGGGATGACGATGCTCGGCGCGAGCTTGGCGTCCGCGTTCCTGCTCATCGTTGTCCCCGTGCCGCTGCTCGACGTGCCGCCTCTGGTCGACCCGGCGCTAGGAGCGGTCGAAGACGTCGTGCGGGAGCTCGTCGCCCTGCTTGTGATCGTCGATTTCCTGCTCTTTGCACTCGTGCTGAGCTCGCAACGCGTGCTCGAGCGGCGCCTGCAGCAGGCGAACCGCATGATCCGCCGCTACGTGCCCGCCCAGCTCGCGGATCGCATCGCCGCCGGCAGCCACCTCGAAGGCGCGAAGCACGAACGCCGCAAGCTCACCATCGTCTTCACCGACGTGGTCGGCTTCACTTCGCTGTCCGACGAGCTCGACTCCGAGGAACTGGCGGCGCTGCTGAACGAATACCTCGGGGAGATGACGCTGGTGGCCGACCGCTTCGGCGCGACCGTCAACCAGCTCATCGGTGACGGCATCATGATCTTCTTCGGCGCGCCGACCGCTACCGACGATCGCGACCACGCGCTGCGTGCGGTGCACATGGGGCAGGCGATGCAGCAGCGCATGGCCGAACTGCGCGAGCGCTGGTTCAAGCGCGGCCTGCAGCGGCCGTTCCGCATCCGCATCGGCATCAACACCGGCTTCGCCAGCGTCGGCGACTTCGGCTCGCCGGGCCGCATGATGTACTCGGCGATCGGCACGCAGACCAACCTCGCGGCGCGCATCCAGTCGCACTGCGCGCCGGACCGCATCCTGGTCAGCCACGCCACCTGGGCACTGGTACAGGACGCGGTGCCCTGCACGCCGAAGGGCGATATCCAGGTCAAGGGCCTGCACTATGCGGTGGCGGTCTACGAAGTCGCCGACGCCATCGCGGAGCGCGCGACGTAGATGAGCACCTTCCTGCAGCTCACTTTCTCCGGCGTCGCGCTCGGCGCGATCTACGCGCTGATCGCGCTGGGCTTCGTCGTCATCTACCGCGCCTCGCAGGTGTTCAACTTCGCGCACGGCGACCTGCTGATCTTCGGCGCCTACCTGATGGTCGCGGCCAGCGGCGCCGGCCTGCCGTGGGGCCTCGCGCTGCTGGCGTCGCTCGTCGGCACGGGCGTGCTGGCGGCCGCCATGCAGCACGTCGTGCTGCGGCCACTGATCGGCCGGCCGGTGTTCGTGACCGTGATCGTGACGATCTTCCTCGGCTTCCTGCTGCGCATCGCGGTGCTGCTGATCTGGGGCCCCGAGACGCACGGCCTGCCGACGCCGTGGCCGATGGATGGCGCGGTCAGCATCATGGGCGCGGCGGTGCTGTACAACACCTTCG
Source organism: Gammaproteobacteria bacterium (assembly GCA_031396825.1). Taxonomy (GTDB): domain Bacteria; phylum Pseudomonadota; class Gammaproteobacteria; order Nevskiales; family Nevskiaceae; genus JACPFV01. The sequence continues at coordinate 3,138 of JANNLM010000133.1, forward strand.
CCACGCTGGTGCTCGGCGCGCTCGCGCTGGGGGCGTTCTTCCTGCTGCTGCGCTACTCGAAGATCGGCGTGGCGATGCGCGCGGTGTCGCAGGACCAGGAGGCGTGCCTCGCGCTCGGCCTGCCGGTCGGCCGCATCCTGGCGCTGACCTGGGGCATCGCCGGCGCCTTCGCCGCGCTCGGCGGCATTGGCCTGGCCATGTTCCCGCGCGCGGTCGAGATCAACCTCGCCTACATCGCGCTCGCCGCGTTCCCGGCCGTGCTGGTCGGCGGCCTCGAGTCCATGGCGGGCGCGGTGGTCGCCGGCCTGCTGCTCGGTGTGCTGCAGGTGTGGGCGCAGGGCTACGTCAACCCGCTGCTGGGCGCGTTCGGCCAGAACTTCCACGCCGTGTTCCCGTACGTGGTGATGATCGTGTTCTTGATGGTGCGGCCCGAGGGCTTGTTCGGGCAGCAGCGAATCAAGAGGGTCTGATGCCGAACCGTCCGCTCGCGGTCCGCTACGCCGACGACTTCTCGCTGCTGGCCGGGCGCTGGGAGCGCATCGGCCTGGCGCTGCTCGCCATCGTGGCGCTGGCGTATCCGTGGCTGGCGAGCGCCAACTGGATCACGGTGGCGAACCTCGCGCTGGTTGCGGTCGTCGGCAGCGTGGCGCTGATGATCCTGACCGGCTTCACCGGGCAGATCAGCCTCGGCCACGCCGCGTTCCTCGCGATCGGCGCGTACACGACGGCGATCCTCGGCACGCAATTCGCGCTGCCGTTCTGGCTGCTGCTGCCGGTCGCCGGCCTGGCCGCCGCGGTGGTCGGCCTCGCGGTCGGCCCGTTCGCGCTGCGGCTCGAGGGCCTGTACCTCGCCATCGTCACCATCGGCCTGGCGTTCCTCACCAACCACGTGCTGCTGTCGTTCCCCGAGTACACCGGCGGCATGGCCGGCCTCGCGGTGCCGGTGCATCTGGGGTTCGGCACCGCGCCGGCGGTCCTTTCCGAGCGCGCGCTGTACGGGATCTTCCTCGCCATCGCGACGCTGACGGTGCTCGCCGCGCGCAACCTCGCGCGCTCCAACACGGGACGGGCCATGATGGCCGTGCGCGACCACGACGTCGCCGCCGCGGTGATGGGCGTCAATCCCGCACGCGCCAAGATCACGGCCTTCGGCGTGTCCTCGTTCTTCGCCGGGCTGGCCGGCGGCATGTTCGCGCTGCAACAGCAGTTCATCACGGTGGATCCGCCGTTCAACCTGCTGCTGAGCGTTCAGTACATCGCCATGATCGTGCTGGGCGGCATCGGCACCGTGTTCGGCGCGGTCGCCGGCGCGCTGGCCTACGTGTTCCTGTCGCCGCTGCTCGAGATCGTCGGGCGCGCGACGCCGGGGCTCAGCCAGCTCCCCTCGGGCCTGCAGAGCACCTTGTTGTTCGCCATCCTCGTGATCACCTGCCTGGTGTTCGAGCCGCTCGGCCTCTACGGGCTGTGGCTGAGGGTCAAGCGCTATTTCATGGCGTGGCCGTTCCGCTACTAGCCGGACTGACGGATCCCGCGCGCTGCACGCGCGAACAGAAGCGCAGCGAGCGTCAGCACGCCGATGCCGCCGCCGCCGCCGCCCCCACCACCATTGTCGTCGGCGGGCGCCGGCGACACGGTGACCGTGACCACATCCCGATCGTCGTCGCCCCGGTCGTCGGTTACGGTCAGCCGGAACGTCAGCGTGGTGACGACCATGACATCAGGCGCCGTGAACTCCGGGCCGGGCGTGTTGGCTCCGCTGAGCCCAACCGCCGGGCCCGTGAGTTGAACCCACTGATACGACAGCACGCTGCCGGCGGCGGAGCCGGAGCCATTCAGCAGCGCAGTGCCGTTCCCGACGGCAGCGACGTCCGCGCCGGCGTTGGCTTCGGGCATCTGCACGTTGTAACGCAGCTTGCCCCGCAGCGGGACCGTGAAGTGGTCGCAGAACTGCTCGAAATCGAGCGCGAGGCTCGACACCACGTCGCCGCTGAACGCGACCTCCAGGATGTCGAACGTGCCGAGCGTGACGTTGCAGCCGCGCGATCCGGCCGAAACTCTCAGATTCGGCGCGTCGCTCTGCGTGACATCCACGTAGTGCCCCACCGCCATGTCGGCGTCGAGGATCAGCGTGAAGAACCAGTCGTCGCCGACGCCGGTCCAGCCCATCTGCAACGCCGACCGGCCTTGGCCAAGGTCGAAGGCCTCGAGCACGCCATCCTCTTCCGTCAGGATGGTGTCCTGGCCGAGCGAGACGAAATTGTCCGCGAGCATCGTCACGAGGTTCCTCGGCGCGAGCTTGTCGCGGACCACGATTTCAACTTCGTCGGTGTCCTGGTGTCCGGCGCTGTTCGTCACCTGTAGTGCGAAGCGCAGGGTCTCGGACGTTCCCGGCACCGACGGCGCGACGAAGCGCGCCACGCTGGTATTGGCGTCAACGAGCTGCACGGCCGGGCCGGCGACCTGCTGCCATTGCCAGGTCGTCACCGAGCCCGCGCCGGGCATGGTGTTGCGCCCGTCGAGCGTCACGTTGTCGCGCTCGAGCAGGCGCCGGTCTGGACCCGCCGCTGCCGTGGGCTCGGGGATGTCGATGGGCACGGAGGACTGGTAGCGCAACGCGCCGGTCAGCGGCACGTCCTGGCCGTCGCAGTACTGCTCGAAGTCGACCGCGAGGCGCTCGGCGGTGCCATCGGGGGCGAGGATGATCTCGCGGACGACGAACCTGCCGCGAGGGTCGTTGCAGCCCCTGCCGAGCGAGCCGACCTCGAGCGTCGGGCGTTTCGGCGAGAACAGTGTGGCGTTTCGCTCGGTTCGCTCGTAGTTATCCACGGCCAGTTCCTGACCGCTGGGCGCCGCGATCGTGACGCCGAAGGCAACCGTCCCGCCGTTGAAGCCGAGGGTGAGGACCCCCGGCTGGTACGCGAACGACTCGAACAGGCCGTGGGTGTCGTCGAACGTGGCGACGATGCCCTGGCCGATGTAGTCGCCGCGGCTGCCGTCGATGTACAGCAGGTTGCGCGGCGCGGCCGCGCTCAGCACTGTGACCTTCACGCGATCCAGGTCCGAGCGGCCTTGCGTATCCGTCACCGTGAGATCGAACTCCAGCTCCACGCTGCCGGTCGCGACCGCGGGAGCCGTGAAGCTCGCCTGGGCCATCGCGGCGTCGTCGATCACCACCTCGGGACCCGAAACCTGCGTCCACTGCCAGCTCGCGATCGGGTCGGCGCCGGCGCGCGAGTTGCGCGCGTCCAGTGCAACCGGCGCTTGCTCGGACGCGAGCCGGTCGATGCCCGCCGCGGCGAGAGGGGCAGTGCGCGTGCGCGGCACGGTGCTGTTGATCCGGATCTGGCCGAAGGCTTTCTGGGGCGAATCAGGGTTGGACGTGCAGCGCCGCTCGAAATCCATCGCCAGCTTCGTAAGCTCGCCCGTGACCGGATGGCTCTCGATCTCGTGAATGGTGAAACGCCCGAGCTCGCCGTTGCAGCCTCGCCCATCGCCGAAGAGTGTCAGCCCCGCGCCCGCAGGGGACGCCAATCGTGTCGCGTTTTCGTAGTTGTCCGCGGTCAGCGGCACTCCGGCGGGCCCGCGGAAAACGACTCGGTACTGCTCGTGAGTCGGCATGACCTGGATTGCGTCGTTCGAGTAGTAGTACGCGGCGCTCAGCTGGACATCCGGCTCACGGAACAGGTAGTCGCGGCCGTTCAGCACGTACTCGCCGACCTCGCCTTGCAGCGCGAGGTAGGTCTGCGGCGCCGCGGGGTCGAAGGCGCTCACCGTGGCCTGCGCGGTGGCTTGGTTGCCGATGGCGTCGGTGATGGTCAGCTCGAAGACCAGCGGGCTCAGCTGACCGGAGTCGGCCACTGCCACGAACTGCGGCGTCGCGCTTGCGGCGTCGTCGAGCATTACGACGGGGCCGGACAACTGCGTCCACGAGTAAGCGGTTATCGGCGCAGGTCCGGCCCAGGACTTGCGGCCGTCGAGCGTGACGCTGTCGCCTTCGTCGACGAGCCTCGGCCCGTGCGCCACGGCCACCGGCTGGGCCTGCGCGACCGGCACGTCGCTGTTGAGCCGGATCGCCCCGCGCAGCACGCCGGTGCTGCCGGCGCAGCGGAACTGGAAATCCAGCGCGAGCTTCGTCGGCGTCTGATTGGTGGCGCCCTCCGCTTCGTGCACTCGAAACGCGCCGTCGCCAGGCAGCAGGCACGGGCGATTGTTCCAGCGAATGAGGATGCGAGCATTGGCCGCACCCATCGGATTCTCGACGGCGACGTGTGTCGGGCCGATTAGGGCCGCTCCGGCCTGCGTGTGAAACTCGAGGGTGTAAGCGCCGCCCGCCGGGCTAGTGGAAACGATCCGGAACTCGATCACTCCCTCGCTCACGACGAACCCGAGGTTCTCGTACGTGAACTCGGATGCGGCGAGCGTGCGGTCCTGCCCGTCGAAGATCAGCTCGCCGGGCTCGCTGTCGAAAGCGGCGAGCGTGGCGGCCTCCGCGCTGAACGGGAGTGCAAGCGCTGCCGCGATGCCGCCGCGAAGCAGCCAGTGCTTGAACATGGGATAAACTTCCTTGCTTGGCGGCTCGACGCCGTACCGCGCACCGCGGCGGCGAATTTTACCATTTAGAATCGAGCCCTCGCAGGGGGACTTCAGTATGAGTGAGCCCGCCATTCTGGTCGGCAAAGGCGACCCCGGATCGGAGTCCGGGGCAGGCATCGACGTGTCGCTGCTCGCCCGTTACGGCAACCGCCACGGCCTGATCACCGGCGCCACCGGCACCGGCAAGACCATCACGCTCAAGACCCTGGCCGAGGGGTTCTCGCGCCTCGGCGTGCCGGTGTTCCTCGCCGACGTCAAGGGCGACATCGCCGGGTTGTCGATGCCGGGCGAAATGAACGACAAGCTGCAGCAGCGCCTGGCGACGATGGGCATTTCCGGCTGGGCGCCGGCCGGCTGCCCGACGATCTTCTGGGACCTCTACCAGCAGCAGGGTCATCCGCTGCGCGCCACCGTGTCGGAAGTCGGGCCGCTGCTGCTGTCGCGCATGCTCGAATTGTCGGAAGCGCAGGAAGGGATTCTCCAAATTGTGTTCGCCGTGGCCGACGCCGAGGGCATGCTGCTGCTCGACCTCGATGATCTACGTTCGCTGCTGAATCACGTGGTCGAGAACAAGGACGAGATCGGCAGGAAGTTCGGCCTGGTCAGCCCGCAGTCGGTCGCCGGCATCCAGCGCCAGCTGCTGGCGCTGTCGCGCGAGGGCGGCGACGCCTTCTTCGGCGAGCCGGCGCTCGACCTCGCTGATTTCATGCGCCAGGACATGTCCGGCAACGGCGTCATCAACGTGCTGGCCGCCGACCAGCTGCTGCTCAAGCCCAAGCTGTACTCGACCGCGCTGCTGTGGCTGTTGAGCGAGCTGTTCGAGAACCTGCCCGAGATCGGCGACCAGCCGCTGCCCAAGCTGGTGTTCTTCTTCGACGAGGCCCACCTGCTGTTCAGCGACGCGCCGAAGGCGCTGGTGGACCGCATCGAGCAGGTGGTGCGGCTGATCCGCTCCAAGGGCGTCGGCGTGTATTTCTGCACGCAGTCGCCGGCCGACCTGCCCGACGCCGTGCTGGCGCAGCTCGGCAACCGCGTGCAGCACCGCCTCTCGGCCGCGACGCCGCGCGAACAGAAGGCGGTCAGGGTCGCCGCGGAAACGTTCGTGCCGAACCCGAAGCTCAAGGTCGAGGAAGTGATCGGCCAGCTCGCCACCGGCGAGGCGCTGCTGTCGATGCTCGACGAGAAGGGCGCGCCCTCGCCGGTGCAGCGCGCGCTGATCGCGCCGCCGCGCTGCCGCTTCGGCGCGCTGGCGCCGGCCGAGCGCCAGACCCTCCGCATGCGCAGCCCGGTCGGCGCCAAGTACGACACCACGGTCAACCGCGAATCCGCGCACGAGTTGCTGGCAAAGCGCGCAGAGGCCGCCGCGCCACCCGCCGCAGCGCCACCGGGCGCAAGCCCGGGCGGCTGGTGGGATGGCGGCCGCTACGGCCAGCCGCAACCGCAGCAAGGCAATCCGATGCCGAGGACGCCGGGCCCGCGCCCGAGCAATCGCCAGGGCGTCGGCGAAGCATTCGTCAAGAGCGCCGCGCGCTCCATCGGCTCGCAGCTCGGCCGTTCGCTGCTGCGCGGCGTGCTCGGCTCCCTCACTCGTCGCTGACAAGGAATTCCAATGCAAGAAGCACTGCTCGCCTATCACTCCACGCTGCTCGCGTGCACGGCGGTGGCCGTGCTGGTCTTCATCCAGGTGCTGGTCGCCGATTACGCCAGCATCAAGGCCAAGCACGTGCCCGGCATGCCGGTCACCGACGGTCATGGCAGTTTCCATTTCCGCGCGGTGCGCGCGCTGGGCAACACCAACGAGACGCTCGCCCTGTTCCTGCTGCTCGCCGCGCTCGCCATCCTGCTCGGGGCGAACGCGAAGTGGACCGGCATCATGGCCTGGGTCTACGTCGCCGGCCGTGCCGGCCACATGGGGTTCTATTACGTGCGCATGGGCCTCGCGCGCAGCAGCTCGTTCGGCATCAGCCTGGGCGGGCAGTTCGGGCTGCTGGTCCTTTGCCTGTCGACGCTGCTCTGAGCGTCCACGCCGACCGCCGGGCGGTCGCGGCGCTGATCGCCGGCGCCATCTGCATCGGCTTCGCGCCGATCTTCGTGCGCCTGATCGACGTCGGCTATACCGCCGCGGGATTCTGGCGCGTCGCGCTCGCGCTGCCGGTGCTCGGCGCGTTGTGGTGGCCGCGGCGCTCGCGTGGCGCGGGCGTCGCCGACCTCAAGTGGCTGTGGCTGGCCGGCGCGTTCTTCGCGGCCGACCTCGCCGTGTGGCATCAGTCGATCCGCTTCACCTCGATCGCCAACTCGACGCTGCTCGCCAACCTCGCGCCGATCTTCGTGACCGCCGGCTCGGTCTGGCTGTTCAAGGACCGCGTGAGCGGCCGCTTCCTCGGCGGCATGGCGCTCGCGCTCGCCGGCTCGGCGCTGCTCGTCGCCAGCAGCTTCAGCATCAGCATGCAGACGGTTTTCGGGGATGGGCTCGGAATGATCACCGCGCTGTTCTACGCGGGCTACCAGCTCACGGTGTCGCACCAGCGGCGCGACACCTCGACCATCGAGGTCATGTTCTGGAGCACGCTGGCGTGCACGGTCGTGCTGCTGCCGGTCACGCTCGCGACCGGCGAGCCGTTCTGGCCGCAATCCGCGCGCGGCTGGGGCGTGCTGCTGGGCATGGCGCTGATCAGCCAGGTTGCGGGACAGGGCCTCATCGCCTGGGCCATGGCGCACCTGTCCGCGGCGTTCTCGTCGGTGAGCCTGCTGGTGCAGCCGGTCGCCGCGGCGATCCTCGCGTGGGTGCTGCTGGCCGAGCCGTTCGGCGCGCTGCAGGCGCTCGGCGGGGCGGTGGTGCTTTCAGGAATCGTGATCTGCCGGCTGGCGACGACGAGCCAGGCGAAGGGCAGCGCCGCCGTCCCCGGCGGTTAGGGCTTCTTCAGGCGCTCGGCGTACCCGCGATAGCGCGGGTTCCTCATCGGCAGCACTTTCTCGGGATCGAATGGCGCCGCCTTGCGCGCAGCGATGTCGGCGAGCCATTCGCGCTGCAGCTCGGCGGAGTCCTGCGCCGGCCACTCGCGCCGGAACGCATCGCGCCAGGCTTCGAAGCCGTGGCGCTTCAGGTACCAGCCGGTGAACGAGCCGCCGAGGTTATAGATCTGCCAGGAGCGGAAATCGTTGTCCGGCGTGTCGCCGCGGTAGCGCGGCCAGGCGAACACGTCAGCGAGGCTGGGCATGCGGTCGGTTGCGACGTACAGCGCGACCCACTCGTCGGTGGTGCGCCCGAACTGCGGCCAGGTCACCGGCACGCGGCCTTCCCCGGCAAAGAGCTTTTCCAGCGTGTGCACGGCGGCGCCTTCCTTGAAGAAGAAGCTCGAGTCGTGGCCGACGGCGTGGTGGGTGAGCTCGTGCACCCAGTTGTCGAGCATCTCCCAGCGATCCTTCGACGGCGGCAGCAGCACGACGCCGTCGCTGTAGAAACCGAACGGCACCTTGCGCGTGAGCTTGAGCGTCACCGGTGGCGGATCGGCAAGGCGGTGGTAGGCGTACACACGCGCGGCCCACGGGCGGAAGTCGCGCAGGATCGACTCGAGTTCGGCCGCCGGCACGCCGGCGTCGTTGTCGACTTCGATGACGGGATCGGCCGCCTGCGCGGCGAACGTCAGCGCCAGCAGAAAAAGGGGACGCACACAATTAAAAAAGATGTGCGTCCCCATTTCCGAAGACCTCAGAAATTCGCGGCGTCCAACTCCATCAGCGAGGCGCTGCCGGAGCGCAGCTGGTTGAGCAGCGTTGCGGTTTCCGGATACAGCTTGGCGAAGTAGAAGCGCGCGGTCGTGAGCTTGGCCTTGTAGAACGCCTCATCGCCCTTGGCGCCGGTGGCGAGCCGCGCCTGCGCCACGCCCGCCGCGTAGCACCAGGCGAACGAGAACACGAGATGGCCGATCAGTCGCAGGTACGGCACCGCCGCGGCGCCGACCTCGTCGGGATTCTTCATCGCCTTCTGGCCGATCTCCATCGTCACCTTCTGCACTTCGCCCAGCAGCGCGCCGAGCGGGCCGGTGAATTCCATCATGCTCGGCCGGTCGGAGCTGGCCTGGATCACGTCCTGGACGATCTTGCCGAACTTCATCAGCTTGGCGCCCATGTCGGCCAGCACCTTGCGCCCCAGCAGGTCGAGCGCCTGGATGGTGTTGGTGCCCTCGTAAATCATGTTGATGCGCGCATCGCGCACGCACTGCTCGAGGCCGTGTTCGGCGATGTAGCCGTGGCCGCCGAGCACCTGCATGGCGAGCGTGCAGGACTCATAACCGTTGTCGGTGATGAAGCCCTTGATCACCGGCGTGAGC
>JANNLM010000008.1:0-1914 GCA_031396825.1 Gammaproteobacteria bacterium
TGCCACGACGCGGTGAAGGAAACCGGCGCGGACGCGACGATGATCTACGTGCCGGCGCCGTTCGCGGCCGACGCGATCCTCGAGGCCGCCGACGCCGGCGTCAAGATCATCGTCTGCATCACCGAGGGCATCCCGGTGATGGACATGGTGCGGGTGAAGGCGGCGCTGAAGGACTATCCCGACTCGCTGCTGATCGGCCCGAACTGTCCGGGCACCATCACGCCGGGCGAGTGCAAGATCGGCATCATGCCGGGCCACATCCACAAGCCGGGCAGGGTCGGCATCGTCTCGCGCTCCGGCACGCTGACCTACGAAGCGGTCCACCAGACCACGCAGGCCGGGCTCGGCCAGAGCACCTGCGTCGGCATCGGCGGCGACCCGGTGCACGGCATGGGCTTCATCGACGTGATCTCGCGCTTCGAGAAGGACCCGGCGACCGAGGGCATCATCATGGTCGGCGAGATCGGCGGCTCCAAGGAAGAAGAGGCCGCGGCCTACATCAAGCAGAACGTGAAGAAGCCGGTGGTGGCCTACATCGCCGGCGTGACCGCGCCGCCCGGCAAGCGCATGGGACATGCCGGCGCGGTGATTTCGGGAGGCAAGGGGACGGCCCAGGACAAATTTGCCGCGCTCGAGGCGGCGGGGGTCAGGACCGTCAAGTCGCCAGCGGACCTCGGCGCCGCGATCAAGGCGGCGCTGTCGTAGGAGCGCCTCTTCGGCGCGACTGAATGCCCCTGAGGATTGCCGCAGCACAGCTGAATTTCTGGGTCGGCGACGTCGTCGGCAACGTCGCCAAGATCATCAAGGCGGCCAACGACGCGCGCGACCGGCTCAAGGCCGACCTCGTCGTGTTCCCGGAGATGGCCGTGCTCGGCTACCCGCCCGACGACCTGCTGCAGCGCTCGGGCCTGCCGGCGGTGATCGCGGAAGGCCTGCACCGCATCGGCCGCGAGGTGCTCGGCATCCACGTCGTGGTCGGCCACCCGGAGTACACCGACGAGGGCGTCTACAACGCCGCCACCGTGTTCCGCGACCGCCGCGCGGTGGCGCACTACCGCAAGCAAGTACTGCCGAACTACGGCGTGTTCGACGAGAAGCGGCACTTCCTGCCGGGCCGCAGCAGCTGCGTGTTCGAGCTCAACCGCATCCCGGTCGGGCTGTGCATCTGCGAGGACGTGTGGGGGCCGAACCCCGCCGCCATGGCGCGGCGCGCCGGCGCCGAGCTGCTGATCAACATCAACGCCTCGCCGTTCACGCTCGAAAAGAGCGTCGAGCGCAGCGGCGTGCTGTGCGCGCGCGCGGCCGAGACCGGCCTGCCGATCCTGTACGTCAACCTGGTCGGCGGCCAGGACGACCTGCTGTTCGACGGCGACTCCATCGGCATCAACGGCGACGGCACCATCGGCTTCCGCGCGCCGCAGTTCGAGGAGGACCTGTACCTGGTCGAGCACGACCTCGACCGCCTCAGCGGCCCGGTGCGCGTGGACGAGAGCGAGGACGCCGTGGTCTACCACGGCCTGGTGCAGTCGATCCGCGACTACGTCAACCGCAACGGCTTCAAGGGCGCGCTGATCGGCATGTCCGGCGGCGTGGACTCGGCGCTGGTCGCTGCGCTGGCGGTGGACGCGCTCGGGCCCGAACGCGTGTGGGGCGTGGCGATGCCGTCGCGCTACACCGCCGCGATGTCGAACGAGGATGCGAAGGAGGAGGCGTTCCGGCTCGGCATCAAGCTCGACACGCTGTCGATCGAGCAGCCGTTCGAGGCTTTCCTGCAGACGCTGGCGCCGGCCTTCGGCGACAAGCCGGCCGACCTGACCGAGGAGAACCTGCAGTCGCGCTGCCGCGGCGTGATGCTGATGGCGCTGTCGAACAAGCACGGCTACCTGGTGCTGAGCACCGGCAACAAGAGCGAGA
>JANNLM010000080.1:0-14500 GCA_031396825.1 Gammaproteobacteria bacterium
TGAGGCCCTGGCGCGTGAAATCGATCTGCAGCAGCGCCGGCGCGGTGCCGTCGAGGAAGCGCGAGTCGTGGTCGAGGCGCAGGCCGTAGTGGAAGTCGCGCGCGTCGAGGCGCTCGCCGCCGAAGCTGAAGCCCAGGACCACGCGAGCCTCAGACGACTGCTCCGCGGGATTCGCGGCGCCGGCAACGCCCAGCACCAGTGCAAAACCTGCCGCTGCGAGAATCTTGCGTATCACGTGGCTCTCCTGCCCGTAATGCGTGTTGCGTCGCTCTCTGGCGACGTGAGGAACTATACGGCCCTGCCTTGCTAGACTGCAATCCCTTTTGGCACAGGCAGTTGGAGCGTCCGTGCGTCGCATCTCGTGCTTGCTTCTGATGCTGGCTTTCTGCGCCCCGGCGCTCGCGCAGGACAAGGTCCGTTACGTCACCGACGAGCTCGCCATCGCGCTGCGCGAAGGGGCCAACGGCGAAGGGCCGACGCGCGGCACGCTTACCAGCGGCGCGCGCGTGGTGGTGCTCGAGAGCCGGCCGACCGGCTACGCGCGCGTGCGCACCGCCGACGGGCGTGAGGCCTGGATCCAGGAGAAGTACCTCCAGCCCGCGCCGATCGCGCGCGCGCGCGTCGAGCGCGCGGAGAAAGACCTCGCCGCGGCGCAGTCCGAACTCAAGCAGCTCAAGGAAGACCACGGGCGGTTGCTGGCGGACTTCGCGCGCATCTCGGGCGGCGAGCCGGTGGCGTCGCGTGAGCTGATCGCCGAAACCGAGCAGCTGCGCGCGCAGCTGGCCGATAACGAGAAGCAGGCGGCCGCGGTGAAGCAACGCTACAGCGCGGTGCGCGCGCAACAGCAGACGCTGCTGCTGGGCGGTGGCCTGGTCATCGTCGGCGGCGTGCTCGCGCTGCTGCTGCGCTTGATGTGGCCGAAGAAGCGCTGGGGCGATTTCTGACGGGGCTGCCGTCTCCCGGCACGGCCGAGACGGTGCTGCTGCCCGGCGCGGCCGGCCGCATCGAGGCGCTGGTCGCGGCGCCGGAAGGCACGCCCGCCGGGATCGCCGTGGTCTGCCATCCCCATCCGCTGCACGGCGGCGCGCTCACCAACAAGGTCGCCTACGTGCTGGCGACGTGCGCGCTGAAGGCCGGGCTGGTCGTGGCGCGCTTCAATTTCCGCGGCGTGGGCCGCAGCGAGGGCACGCACGACGAGGGCCGCGGCGAGACCGAGGACACGCTCGCGGTGGCGGCCTGGCTGCGCGAGCGCGCGCCGGGCGCGGCGCTGCTGCTGGCCGGGTTCTCGTTCGGCGCGTTCGTCAGCCTGAAGGCCGCCGCCCGCGCCAGGCCGGCGCTGCAGGTCAGCATCGCGCCGCCGTTCAAGTACTTCGAGAGCGAGCCGCTGCCGCCGCGGCCCGACGCGCCCTGGCTGGTGGTGCACGGGCGCGACGACGAAGTGGTGGACTACGAGGCCACGCGCGCGGTGCTGGCGCGCTACGCGCCGCCCCCGGAACTGGCCACCCTCGACGGGGTCGGCCACTTCTTCCATGGCCGTCTGGGGGACCTCGAAGCTACGGTCAGCGGATTCATCCGCCACCACTGGCGCAAGCTAAACTAACGTTACGGGATTACCCGTCAGGAGATGCCATGCGTAACCAGATGCTTGCAGTGCTGTTGCTGTGCGCCGCCTCGCCGGCGATGGCCAAGGACGTCGACATCGAGTGCGTCGGTTGCCAGGCCGCGTTCGACACCGTCGCCGAAGACCTGGTCTCGGCGATCGACTACAAGGCGATGGGCCCTGCCGAAGCGACCGGCATCGCCGGTTTTGGCGTCGGCCTGGTCACCACCTATGTACCGGTGGACGACGAATGGCAGACCGTGACCGGCAGCGACTTTTCCGCCATCGGCCTGGTCGGCCTGCAGGTGACCAAGGGCCTGCCGTTCAACATCGACGTCGGCGCGTTCTACACCACGGCGCCGGGCAGCAACGTCGACGTGATCGGCGGCGAGCTGCGCTACGCCTTCCTGCCGGGCTCGACCGTGATGCCGGCGGTGGCGCTGCGCGTCGCGCACGTGGTCGCCAGCGGCATCGACGACTTCGACCTCGACTCGACGTCGGTGGACGTGTCGGTGTCCAAGGGCTTCGCGATCTTCACGCCGTACGCCGGCGTCGGCTACGTCAACGGCGCGGCGGACCCCAGTGCCGCCGTGACGGCCACGACCGGCGTCGACAAGTCCGAGGTCAAGGAGACCAAGCTGTTCCTCGGCTTCCGCCTGGGATTCGGCCTGTTCGAGATCACGCCGCAGTTCACGCAGGTCGGCGACGTCACCAGCTACAGCGCCCGGCTGGGATTCTCGTTCGGGCTGTAAGCGGCGTTCAGGCTGCACCGGAGGGGGCCAGGCGGCCCCCTTCTTTTTTCTAGCGCCGCGGCGCCTCGAGCATGTACAGCGCCACTTCGGCCAGCAGGTTCGGCATGAGGCGCAGCGCGCCGCCGTCGCGGCGCGAATGGTCCACCAGGCTGCGGCGGCGCACGCGCCAGTCGCGGCCGCGACACAGGTCCTCGAAATCGGCGACCGTGCAAAGGTGGATGTTGGCGGTGCCATACCAGGTGTCCGGCAGCGCCGGCGTGGCCGGCATGCGGCCGAGCGCGAGCGCCAGGCGTACGCGCCAGTGGCCGAAGTTCGGGAAGGTGACGATGCCGGTGCGGCCCACCCGCAGGATTTCCGCGACCACGCGGTCCGGGTGCTGCATCGCCTGCAGCGCTCCGGACATGACCACGTAGTCGAAGCTGCCGTCGCCGAAGTCCTTCAGGCCGTCGTCCACGTCGGCTTCGATGACGTTGACGCCCGCGGCGAGGCAGCGGGCGATGTTGCCGGGATCGATCTCCAGGCCGTAGCCGCGCACGTTGCGGGTTTTCGCGAGGTGCGCGAGCAGGGCGCCGTCGCCGCAACCGAGGTCGAGGATGCGCGAGCCGGGCTCGATCCACTCGGTGATCAGCGCCAGGTCGGGGCGCAGGCCGTTGCCGGTGCCGCTCACGCGCGAACCTCCGCCGCCGCGCGGCCGAGGTACGTGCGCAGCACAAGGGTGTACTCCGGCAGCGGCATCAGGAAATCGTCGTGGCCGAGCTGCGAGTCGATCAGCGCGTACGACACGTCGCGCCCGGCCTCGACCAGCGCGCGCACGATCTCGCGCGAGCGGCCCGGGGCGAAGCGCCAGTCGCTCGAGAACGCGACGACCAGGAACTTCGCGGTGGCGCGGCGGAAGGCCTGCGCCAGCGAGTCGCCGAAGTCGCGCGCCGGGTCGAAGTAGTCCAGCGCCTTGGTCATCAGCAGGTAAGTGTTGGCGTCGAAGCGGTCGACGAACGACTGGCCCTGGTAGCGCAGGTAGCTCTCGACCTCGAACTCGACGTCGTAGTTGAAGCCCATGGTGCCGGACTTGAGCATGCTGCCGAACTTCTCGCGCATCGCCGCGTCCGACAGGTAGGTGATGTGGCCGAGCATGCGCGCCAGCTTGAGGCCGCGCGACGGCACCACGCCCTTCTCGTAGAAGTGCCCGCCGTGGAAATCCGGGTCCGACAGGATGGCCTGGCGCGCGATCTCGTTGAAGGCGATGTTCTGCGCCGACAGCTTGGGCGCCGCGGCGATCACGATGGCGTGGCGGATGCGCTCGGGCAGGTCGATCGCCCACTGCATCACCTGGAAGCCGCCGAGGCTGCCGCCGATGACCGCGGCCCACTGCGCGATGCCGAGCGTGTCGGCCAGCAGCGCCTGCGAGCGCACCCAGTCGCGCACCGTCACGATGGGGAAGTCCGGTCCCCACGGCTTGCCGGTGTCGGGATTGGCCGTGTTCGGGCCGGTCGAGCCGCGGCAGCCGCCGAGGTTGTTGAGCGCGACGACGTAGAAACGTGAAGTGTCGATCGGCTTGCCGGGGCCGATGCAGGTCTCCCACCAGCCGGGCTTGCGGTCGTCGCTACCGTGATAACCGGCGGCGTGGTGGTCGCCCGACAGGGCATGACAGACGAGGATGGCGTTGCTGCGCGCGGCGTTGAGCTCGCCATACGTCTCGACCATGAGTTCGTGGCGCGGCAGCGTGCGGCCGCAGTCGAGCGCCAGCGGCCGCTCGATGGAGATCTTGCGCGGGGTGACGATGCCGACGGAATCCGGCGGCGGCACGAAGCCAGCCACTAGCGGAAGATCCCCGGCAGCGGGATCAGCAGGTTCACGAACTGCAGCGCCACGATGACCACCAGCGGCGACAGGTCGAGCCCGGAGAACGGCGGGATCACGCGCCGCACCGGCCGCAGCAGCGGCTCGTTGATGCTCCACAGGATGCTGCCGGCCGGGTTGTTCACGCCCGGGCCGACCCACGACAGGATGGCCTGGATCACCAGCGAGAAGGTGTAGAGGTTCAGCGCCATCGTCACGATCTTCCAGAACGAGGGCACCAGGCTGCCGAGGCCGCTGTAGCGCGAGCCGTAGCCGGTGATGGCCGCGATGGCGTGGACGTAGATGATCACCACGATCACCAGCAGCGTGATGGCGGCGAGGTCCCACTGGCGGACCTTCGGCAGCACCTTCTGCGCCGGGCGCACCAGCGGCTGCGTGAACTGCCAGATCAGCTGCGAGATCGGGTTGTAGAAGTCGGCGCGCACCATCTGCAGCAGGATGCGCAGCATCACGATCCAGATGTACACCTCGAGCAGGGTGCTGACGAGGTAGAACAGCGCGTTGGTGGTGTTGGCGCCCATCGTTTTCCTTATTTGGCCAGCGCGTCGCCGAGCTCGCGGCCGCGCGCGGCGGCGGCCTTGAGTGCGCCGGCGAACAGTTTGCGGATGCCGCCCTGCTCCAGGTGCGCGAGCGCCGCTTCGGTGGTGCCGCCTTTCGAGGTGACGTTGGCGCGCAGCTCGGCCAGGTCCTTGCCGGCCGCGTCGGCCATGCGGCCGGCGCCGACCAGCGTCTTCTGCGCGAGCAGCGCTGCCGTGCCGGGGTCGAGGCCGAGCGCGGCGCCGGCCTCGCGCAGCGCCTCGGCGACCAGGAAGAAGTAGGCCGGGCCGGAGCCGGACAGCGCGGTCACGGCATCCAGCAACGGCTCCTCTTCAAGCCAGCAAACTGCGCCTACCGAGCCCAGGATCCGCGAGGCCAGCTGGCGCGCGGCCTCGGGCGTGCCCTCCGGCGCGAACAACCCGGCGACGCCGGCGCGCAGCAGCGCGGGCGTGTTCGGCATGGCGCGGACGATCGTCGCGCCCGAACCCAGCCAGCCGCGCAGCGTCTCGATGCGCACGCCGGCGGCAATCGAGACGACGGTGGTCGAGGCGCCCGGCGCGAGTCCGGCCAGCGCCTCGCGCATGACCTGCGGTTTCACCGCCAGGACCAGCGCGTCGGCCGCGGGCAGTTCAGCCGCGCGCCCGCACACTTCGATCCCGAACTCGCGCCGCAGGCTCGCGGCGCGCGCAGCATCGGGTTCGGCCACGCGCAGGCGCGCGGCCGGGTGACCCGCGGCCCGCAGGCCGCCGATCAGGCTGCCGGCCATCTGGCCGCCGCCGATGAATGCGATCAACTCTGCCATCGAAATCCGGTTCGGGGAGGGAAAAATGCAACGGGCGCCTATAATACGGGACGTAGCCCACCCCGACATGACCCTTCCTTGAAAAAACCGCCCCGGCGAGGCCGCCTCGCGGCCGCGCAGTCCCTGCTGGCGAACTACCGCAGCCGCATCGAGCAGGCCACGGTGTACGAGGTCGCCTCGGTGACGCCGCTCGAGCGCGCCGCCAAGCTGTCGGCGCGCCTGGGCAACGACGTGCGGATCAAGCGCGAGGACCTGCAGCCGGTGTTCTCGTTCAAGCTGCGCGGCGCCTACAACAAGATGGCGCGGCTGACGCCGGCGCAACGCGCCGCCGGCGTGGTCACCGCCTCGGCCGGCAACCACGCGCAGGGTGTCGCGCTGGCCGCGCGCAAGCTGGGGTTGACCGCGACCATCGTCATGCCCGGCACCACGCCGACCATCAAGGTGGATGCGGTGCGCGCGCTCGGCGGCAAGGTCGTCCTCGACGGCGACACCTACGACGAATCCGCCGCGCACGCGAAAAAGCTGGCGCGCGCCAGGGGCATGACGCTGGTGCACCCCTACGACGATCCCGACGTGATCGCCGGGCAGGGCACCATCGGCCGCGAACTCCTCGACCAGGCCCGGGACGGGCTCGACGCCGTGTTCGTGCCGGTCGGCGGCGGCGGGTTGATCGCGGGCGTCGCGGCGTACATCAAGGCGGTGCGGCCCTCAGTGAAGATCATCGGCGTGGAGCCGGACGACGCCGCCTGCATGACTGCGGCGCTCGCGGCCGGCCGCCGCATCGTGCTGCCGCAGGTCGGCCTGTTCGCCGACGGCGTCGCCGTCCGGCAGGCCGGCGCGGAACCGTTCCGCATCGCGCGCCACCTGGTGGACGAGATGGTCACGGTGACGTCCGACGAGATCTGCGCCGCGATCCGCGACGTGTTCTACGAGAACCGCGCGCTGCTCGAGCCGGCGGGCGCGCTGGCCGTGGCCGGGCTCAAGCGCTGGGTGCACCGGAAGCGCGCGAGCGGCAAGCGCCTGGCCGCGATCGCCTCGGGCGCCAACGTCAACTTCGACCGCCTGCGCCACATCGCCGAGCGCGCCGAGATCGGCGATGCGCACGAGACGCTGCTGGCCGTGACCATTCCCGAGAAGCCGGGCAGCTTCAAGCGTTTCCTCGGCAGCCTGGGCCGGCGCGTGGTGACCGAGTTCAACTACCGCTATTCGTCGGCGCGCGAGGCGCACATCTTCGTGGGCCTCAAGCTCGGCGAGAACGGCGAGCGCGAGCGCGCGGCGATCATCCAGTCGCTGCGCCGCCAGGGCTATCCGGTCGTGGACATGACCGGCAACGAGATGGCCAAGGTGCACGTGCGCTACATGGTCGGCGGCCGCGCCGCGGGCCTGGCCGACGAGATGCTGCTGCGCTTCGAGTTCCCGGAGCGCCCGGGCGCGTGCCTGGACTTCCTCAACGCCCTGCATGGGCGCTGGAACATCTCGCTGTTCCACTACCGCAACCACGGCGCCGCCTACGGCCGCGTGCTGTGCGGGCTGCAGGTGCCCAAGCGCGAGCGCGCCGAGTGCCGGCGCGCGCTCGATGCGCTGGGCTACGGCTACGCGCTCGAGACCGGCAACCCGGCGTACGACCTGTTCCTCGGCACGTAGACAGGTAAAAGGGGACGCAACCCTTTTTCCCGGCACTCTTCCAAAAAGGGTTGCGTCCCCTTTTTCACTCGAGCGCGAGGATGTGCTCCCAGTGTTCGGGAGCGACCGGCAGCACCGACAGGCGCACCGCGTTGAACAGCTTGAAGCCCTTGAGCTTCGCTTCGTTCGCGCGCAGCTCGGCGAGCAGTACCGGCCGCTTCAGGTGGCGCTTGTACTTCACGTCGACCAGGTGCCAGCGCGGCTGCTCGCGCGTCGACGCGGCGTCGTAGTACGGGCTCTTGCGGTCGAACTGCGTCGGATCGGGATAGGCGCGGCCGGCGATCTCCATGATTCCATACACGCCCGGCTGCGGGCAGCTCGAGTGGTACAGGAAGGCGAGGTCGCCCGGCCGCATCTGGTCGCGCATGAAGTTGCGCGCCTGGTAGTTGCGCACGCCGCTCCACGGCTCGCTGCCGCGCGTTTTCAGGTCATCGATGCTGAAGGCGTCGGGCTCGGACTTCATCAGCCAGAACTTCTTCCTGGGGGGCTTCGCGGCGGCCATCAGCGGAACCTCCGCGCGCCGCGCTCGGTGACGATGGCGTCGAGCCGCGCGTCGCCGGCGCCGGCCGGCACCGCCGGGACTTCCTGCGCCGCGAAGGCCAGCCCCACGCGCAGCGGGCGGCGCCCCGGCCGCGGCCGCGCCAGCAGGCGGTCGTAGTAGCCGCCGCCCATGCCCAGCCGCCTGCCAGCGGCATCGAACGCGACGAGGGGAAGCACGATGAGGTCGAGCCGCGGCGGACGCCCGGCGCCCACCGGCTCGGCGATGCGGAAGCGGTTGGCGCGCAGGGCACCGCGCAGCGGCGCGAAGCGCAGGTGCGCTCCCGCGAGCTTCGGCACGTAGACGCGGCAGCCCTGGCGGCGCAGCAGCGCGATCAGCGGCGCGGTGTCGATTTCCTCGACCAGGCTCAGGTAGGCGGCGACGTGGCGCGCGCCGGCGGCGCGGGCGAGGCGGGCGAGGCGGCGCGCAGCGGCCTGGGCGGCGCAGCGGCGGGGGGCAGCGGGAATGGCGGCGCGGGCCCGGCGCAGCGCCTTGCGCTGCGCGGCCTTCCGCGAGAAAAGGGAAGTGGTGTCTCCCGCCTGTGCCGTCATCCGTCTTCGACCTTGAGACATGGTCTCAAGTGGGCGCCGCTCCGAATCTTCGGGCTTTCCGCTGCGAGGCGGACCTGCACTCCTGATTCGGGTTAAGGCTCCCGTGGTGACAATTTAGGCTCAAGGGGTTCCCGACAGTTGTCGAACACCGCAGGAGACACCGAGGCCATCATACCGGGGCGACCCGGCGCGCCAAGTCTTGACTGTAGGAGCGGCCCATGGCCGCGATGCGGTTCAGTCCGCCGACAACGTGCTGTCAATGTCCAGCTTGAGCTGGCGCACGCGCTCGAGCATGGCCGGGTCGGTGCCCGGCGCCACGCCCTCGACGCCCTTCAGCGTCAGCAGCTCGCGGGCCAGGTTCAGCGCCACCATGACGGCGATGCGCTCGGCGCCGATCGCCTTGCCGCGCTTGCGGATCGCGCTCATGCGCTCGTTCAGCAGGTCGGCCGAGGCCACCAGCGCCTCGTGCTCGTCCGGCGGGCATTCGACGTTGTATTCCTTGCCCATGATCCGCACCGGCACCGACAGGCGCTTGGTCTCGGCGGCGCTCACTCGCCCATCCCCGCCTGCTCGGACTGCTCCATGGACTTGATGCGCACGATGACGCCCTCGATGCGCTTGCGCAGCTCGGTGTTGAGCGTCAACAGCCGGTCGCGCTCCTGCACGGCGCGGCGCCGCTCGAGGCGGGCCTGCTGGTAGGCGGCGAGCAGACGCTGGATGCGCTCTTCGAGCGCGGCGATCTCGGATTCGAGCACGGGGGGCCCCATAAAAGTCGGGGCCAGTATAGACAAACTGTGGGAGCGGGCCATGCCCGCGACAGTCGCGGCCACGGGCCGCTCCCACAGGGCTATTGGACCGGCGGTTACTGGACGACGATGAAGAAGGCGTTGTTGCCGCGGCGCACGTGCAGCAGCAGCTCCTTCTGGTCCGCGCCGGCGAGCTTCTCGAACTCCTTCATGCCCTGCAC
Source organism: Gammaproteobacteria bacterium (assembly GCA_031396825.1). GTDB lineage: Bacteria > Pseudomonadota > Gammaproteobacteria > Nevskiales > Nevskiaceae > JACPFV01. The sequence continues at coordinate 9,288 of JANNLM010000080.1, forward strand.
GCGCTGGCGGTTGACGCCGATGACGATGTCGCCCTGGCGCAGGCCGATGCGGGCCGCCGGCGAGCGCGCCACCAGGCGCTGCACCAGCACGCCGCGCGCGTCGCCCTCGGGCGCGGTGGTCTCGTCCACCGGCGCGAACACCGCGCCGGCCAGTTTCGGGTGCAGCTTGGCGCCGGCCTCGGCCTGCTCGGTGTTCTTGCCGACCACGACGCCGATGGTGAGCGGCTTGCCGTCGCGCAGGACCTTGAGGTCGATGCGGTCGCCGACCTTGTGCAGGCCGATCATGTTGCGCAGCTGGTCGAAATCGCGCACCTCGCGGCCCTCGGCCTCGAGGATGATGTCCTCCGGCTTGAGCCCGGCCTTGGCCGCCGGCGAGTCCGCCACGACCTGGGTGATGACCGCGCCGCGCGCCGCCGGCAGGCCGAAGGCCTTGGCCAGTTCGGGCGTCACGTTCTGCCCGCCGATGCCGATGCGGCCGCGCACCACCGAGCCGTGCGCGAGGATCTCGCCCAGCACGTACTTGACCTGGTTGGCGGGGATGGCGAAGCCGATGCCGACGCTGGCGCCGGTGCGCGAGACGATCTGGCTGTTGATGCCGACCAGCTCGCCCTTGAGGTTCACCAGCGCGCCGCCGGAGTTGCCCGGGTTGATCGAGGCGTCGGTCTGGATGAAGTTCTCGTAGGCGTTGCCCAGGCCGGTGCGACCGAGCGCGCTGACGATGCCCGAGGTCACGGTCTGGCCGATGCCGAACGGGTTGCCGATGGCGACGACGAAGTCGCCAATCTCGATCTTGTCGGAGTCGGCGAAGGGCAGGGCCTTGAGCCGCTCGGCCTTGACCTGCAGCACGGCGAGGTCGCTGTCCGGGTCGGAGCCGACCAGCTTGGCGTCGAGCACGCGGTCGTCGGTCAGGCGGATCTGGATGGTGTCGGCCTGCTCGACCACATGGTGGTTGGTCAGCACATAGCCCTTGGCGGCGTCGATGATCACGCCCGAGCCGATCGCCTGCGCCTCGCGCTCCTGCGGCTGCTGGTCCTCGGGCACGCCGAAGAAGCGGCGGAAGAACGGATCCTGCAGCAGCGGATTCTGGATCTCGGCCTTCGAGGTCACCGAGACGTTGACCACGGCCGGCATGGCCGTCTTCAGCATCGGCGCCAGCGTCGGCGTGCTGCCGATCAGGCCCGGCGGGACCTGCGCCAGGGCGGCGAACGGCACGGCGGCCGTGCAGAACAGGATGGACGCGGCAATGCGGGTGGATCGTTTCATGGTGCCTGGAAGGATGGAGTTGCGGAGGTTTATGGAAGCTGAACGGCCGGATTCAAGGTGTAGACGCCGCTGATCGCGGCCTTGGCGAGGCTGTGGCCGTCGATGGCCTTGCGCACGTCGTCGACCGTGAACCAGCCCTTGACCGGGCAGCGCTCGAGGTCGAGGGCATGCAGCTCGAAGCGGTAGTGGTGGGCCAGTTCGTCATTCCATGGTGGACAGGGACCGTCGTACCCGAGGTAAGTTCCGGCCATGTCCTTGTCGCCGGCGAACCAGCCGGTGTAGTCGTTCATGCCCTGCCGGCTGCCGGCGGGGCCCTTGGGTTCCTGCTTGCCGTGCGCCGTCACGCCCTGGCTGCAGGCGCCCTCGGCGATCGACGCGACCGCCGCCGGGATGTCGACCATCGCCCAGTGCATGAACTCCGCGCGCGGCAGCGACCTGGCCACGCTGCGGCCTTCCTGGTTGACGTTGTCGCCGACCGTCGGGCAGTCGGAGTCGATGCAGAGCAGGGCGAAGCTCCTGGTGCCGGCCGGCGCGTCGGCCCACGACAGCTCGGGGTTGCGGTTGTCGGACAGCCGCACGTGGGTCCTGGGGTCGATGACGGCGAACGCGCAGCGGCCCGGGAGGGCGCCGCCGTGGCGGAAGCTCTGGCTGGTGAGTTTCATCGGGTCTCCTTCCCTGGATGCCGCCTAGAAGGGAAAGGTCGCACGGGCTCGCGCCAGCCCGGCGGCGAGGCGCTCGACCATGCCGCGATGGCGCTTGTAGCGCAGCTCGTACAGGTCGCAGGCCTTCGAGCGCTCGAGCAGGTAGTCGTCGCTGGTCTTGAGTTCGTCCACCAGCTTGAGCGCCAGCGCGCGCGTGCCGAACCAGTGGTCGCCGGTGGCGACCTGGGAGAGGTCCACCTGCGGGCGGTTCTGGCGGATGAAGTCCTTGAACAGCGCGTGCGCGTCCTCGAGGGTTTCGCGGAACTTCTCGCGGCCGGCGTCGGTGTTCTCGCCGAACAGCGTCAGCGTGCGCTTGTGCTCGCCGGCGGTGTGCAGCTCGAAGTCGATGTCGTGTTTCTTCAGCAGGCGGTTGAAGTTGGGCAGCTGGCCGACCACGCCGATCGAGCCGAGCACCGCGAACGGCGCCGCCAGGATGCGGTCGGCGACGCAGGCCATGAGGTAGCCGCCGCTGGCGGCGACCTTGTCCACCGCCACGGTCAGCTTCACGCCGGCGTCGCGGATGCGGCGCAGCTGCGAAGCGGCGAGGCCGTAGCCGTGCACCACGCCGCCCTCGCTCTCCAGGCGCAGCACGGTTTCGTCGCCGGCGCGCGCGACCTGCAGCAGCGCGCTGATCTCCTCGCGCAACGAGGCGGTCGCGCTGGCCTGCAGGTCGCCGTGGAAGTCGAGCACGAAGACGCGCGGGCGCGGCGGCGCGGCCCCGCCCTTCTCGCGCGCCTTGTCGGCGGCCTTGTGCGTCTTGACCTCCTTCTTCCACTCGTCCTTCGTCAGCAGCACGTGCTTGAGGCCGTCGGCGAGGTCGCGGAAGCGGTGGTTGAGGTCGCGCACTTCGAGGTGGTCGGCGGAATGGCCGCGCGCCTGCCGCAGCAGGTTCGCGAGCACGATCGCCACCAGCAGGATCGCGGCGACCGAGGTCGCCGCCTTGGCGAAGAACAGCCCGTACTGGAAGAAGAACTCGGTCATGCCGCCCTCAGGGGTGCAGGTGCGCGCGCACCCGGCGCGCCAGCGCGTCGACGTGCGCGGGCCGCGCGTTCAGCGCGGGCACGTAGCGTAGTGCTTCGCCGCCCGCGGCGACAAACGCCCCGGCATAACGGATGGCGACCTCGTCGAGCGTCTCCAGGCAATCCGCGGCGAAGCCGGGGCAGATCACGTCGAGCCGGCGCATGCCGTCCCGGGCCAGCTGCGGAATGACCTCATCGGTGTAGGGGCCGAGCCAGGCGGCCTTGCCGACGCGGCTCTGGTAGCACAGCTGCCAGTCGCCGCCGGCCAGTTGCAGCGCGGCGGCCAGGCGCCGCGCGGTTTCCTGGCACTGGCCGCCGTAGGGATCGCCGCGCGCGACGTAGCGCTCCGGGATGCCGTGGAACGACATCAGCAGGCGCTCGCCGCGGCCGTGCGCGGACCAGTGCTCGCGCACCGATCCGGCGAGGGCGGCGATGTAGTGCTCGTCGGCGTGGTACTCCTCGATGCGCTGCTGCTGCGGCTGCCAGCCGAGCGCGCGCAGCGCCTGATCGACGCCGTCGAAGGCCGACGCCGTGGTGGTGTCCGAGTACTGCGGATACAGCGGCAGCACCACGAGGCGCTCGACGCCGACCTCGCGCAACTCCGCCGCGCCCGCGGCGATACCCGGTCGTCCGTAGCGCATGCCCTCGGCGACCGGCATGGACAGCGCGGACGCCAGCGCCGCGCGCAACTCGCGCGTGATGGCCAGCAGCGGCGAGCCGTCGGCGCGCCAGATGCGCGCGTACATCGGCGCCAGCGTGCGCGGCCGCAGCGGCAGGATCACGCCGTAGAGGACCGGCAGCCACAGCCAGCGCGGCAGGTCCACCACGCGGCGGTCGGAGAGGAATTCGCGCAGGTACGGCCGGATCGCGGCCGGCGTCGGCGCGTCCGGGGTGCCGAGATTGACGAGGAGAACGCCGGAATTTGTCATTCTGAGCGAAGCGAAGAATCTGCTTTCACGAGGCGCGGCCGCTCAAACGAGATCCTTCGCTGCGCTCAGGATGACAGTTTGATCTGACCGGCCTTCAGGCGGCGGAAGTAGTCGTGGTACGCGCTCATCGCGCGGTGGCCCATCACCAGCATCAGCGGCAGGTTGATCAGGTACATGAAGCCCATGCCGACCGTGCTGATCGAATCGAGCTCCTCGGAGCCCTTGATGAAGCCGAAGCAGGCCACGGCGGCGGCGATGCACCACAGCCAGCGCGCCATCGGCACGTAGCGCTCGAGGCCGAGGTAGATGATGCCGGTCTCGCTGTAGTAGCCGTAGGTGATCAGCGTGGACAATGCGAACACCCACACCGCGATGGTGATCAGCCAGCCGCCGAGGCCCGGGTGCACCGTGTCGAAGGACTTGGCCACCAGCGTCGCGCCACGGTAGTCGATGAAGATGCCGTTCACGAGCAGCAGCGGCGTTCCGGCGTTCTGCATCGGCCGCCACACGATGGACTGGCCTTCCTCGGACTCCGTGACCGTGCCGTAGATGCGCGCGCGCTCGCCCTGGTCGTTCTGCACCATCACGAAGATCGGGTCGTTGGCGCGGAAGTGGCCGTTGGTCTCCGGCAGCAGGTTCGATGCCGGCTGCCACTCCTGCGGCGCCGCCTCGACGAACGCCGGCTCGGCGCTCCAGGCCGCGGCCGGGCCGCGGTTCCACACGCCGGTGGTCAGGATCACCAGGCCGGTGACGGTGCAGACGAAGATGGTGTCGATGAACGGCTCGAGGCCGGCGACCACGCCCTCGGTCACCGGTTCCGGCGTCTTGACCGCCGAGTGCGCGATCGGCGCGGTGCCGAGGCCGGATTCGCTCGAGAACAGCGCGCGCTTCATGCCGAACATGAACGCGGCCATGCCGCCGCCGCCGATGAAGGCGCCGACGCCCTCGGTGCCGCTGAATGCGCCCTTGAAGATCATCCGGAAGACGTCCGGCAGCGTTTCGTAGTTCTGCAGGATCACGTACAGGCCGATCAGCACGTAGACGCCGCACTTGAACGGCACCAGCACCTTGGTGACGTTGCCGATGCGCTTGATGCCGCCGATCAGCACGATGCCGGCCAGCGTGGCGATGACCACGCCGCTGACCCAGGTCGGCACGCCGAGGTACTCGCGCGTGGTGTCGGCCACGGTCCAGGTCTGGAACATGTTGCCGCCGGTGACCGCGAACAGCAGCAGCGCGCCGCAGAACACCAGGCCGAGGAACTTGCCGACGCCCTCGAGCGCCGGGTGCAGCTCCTTCAG
>JANNLM010000191.1:0-4434 GCA_031396825.1 Gammaproteobacteria bacterium
GGTGCCGGCGGGGAATGTGAAGTTGGACGGGTCGTAGAACGCGTTTTCGTTCAGGCCGGGTTCGAGCTTGTCGTGCGGGTAGTTGTGCGGCACGTAGGCGGCGAAGGCCACCTCGCCGAACATCTTCTTCTTGTCGGTGCCGGCCACCGTGTAGGCGCCGTTCTGGAACTCCACGTCCGCCTCGGCCGCCTCCATCAGGTGCGCCGCGATCTTCTTGCCCTTGGCGATGACCTTGTCCAGCGCCTTGACGATGGCGGTGCCGCCGACCGCGATCGAGCGCGAGCCGTAGGTGCCCATGCCGAACAGGACCTTCGAGGTGTCGCCGTGCACGATGTCGACGTTCTCAAACGGGATGCCCAGGCGGTCTGCGACCACCTGCGCGAAGGTGGTCTCGTGGCCCTGGCCATGCGAATGCGAGCCGGTGAACACCGTTACGCTGCCGGTCGGGTGCACGCGCACTTCGCCCGCTTCGAACAGGCCCGCGCGCGCGCCCAGCGATCCGGCGACCGCCGACGGCGCGATGCCGCAGGCCTCGATGTAGGCCGCGTAGCCCATGCCGCGCAACTTGCCTTTCGCTTCCGAGGCCTTTTTCCTTGAAGCAAAACCCGCCACATCCGCAAGCTTTTGCGCCGCGTCCATGGTGGCGTTGTAGTCGCCTACGTCATAGAGCAGGGCGACCGGCGTCTGGTAGGGGAACGAGGTGATGAAATTGCGCCGGCGGATTTCGGCCGGGTCGATCTTCATTTCGCGCGCCGCCGTCTCCACCAGCCGCTCGACGACGTAGGTCGCCTCCGGCCGGCCGGCGCCGCGGTAGGCGTCCACCGGCACGGTGTTGGTGAACACCGCCGTCACTTCGCAGTGGATGACCGGCGTCTTGTATTGGCCGGCGAGCAGCGTGGCGTAGAGGATCGTCGGCACGCAGGAGGCGAAGGTCGACAGGTAAGCGCCGACATTGGCGGTGGTCTTCACGCGCATGCCGAGGAAATGGCCGTCCTTGTCCATCGCCAGTTCCGCGACGGTGTGGTGATCGCGCCCGTGCGCATCCGAGATGAACGCTTCCGAGCGGTCCGATGTCCACTTCACCGGGCGGTTGATCTGCTTGGCCGCCCATGTCACGGCGACATCTTCCCCGTACAGGTAGATCTTGGAGCCGAAGCCGCCGCCGACATCGCCCGCCACCACGCGCACCTTGTGCTCGGGCAGGCCCATGACGAATGCGGTCATCAGCAGCCGCTCGACGTGCGGGTTCTGGCTGGCGACATACAGCGTGTAGCTGTCGTCGGCACGCGAATAGGAGCCGATCGCACAGCGCGGCTCGATCGCGTTTGGCACCAGCCGGTTGTTGATGAATTCGAGCTTCGTGACATGCGCGGCCTTGGCGAAGGCGGCGTCGCAAGTGCCCTTGTCGCCGATCGCCCACACGTAACAGGTGTTGTTCGGCGCGATGTCGTGCAGCTGCGGCGCGCCCTTGGCGCGCGCTTTGGAACCGTCGACCACCGCAGGCAGCACCTCGTAGTCCACGTCCACGAGTTCGGCGGCATCATGGGCCTGGTCGAGGGTTTCCGCCACCACGATTGCGACCTGGTCGCCGACGTAGCGCACCTTGCCCTGTGCGAGGCAGGGGTGCGGCGGTTCCTTCATCGGCTGGCCGTCGACGTCGGTGATCAGCCAGCCGCAGGGCAGGCCGCCGAGCTTGGCCGCGGCGAAATCTTCGCCGGTAAAGGCGTTAATGAAGCCGGGAGCCTGCCTCGCCTTGTTGAGCGAGATCCGCTTGATTTTGGCGTGCGAATGCGGCGAGCGCACGAAGACCGCGTAGCTCTGGCGCGGCAGGTCGACGTCGTCCGTGTACTGACCCGCGCCGGTGAGAAAACGATAATCCTCTTTGCGCTCGATCCGCGCGCCGATTAGCGGTGCACCCATGGCGGCCTCCCGTTACTTGCCGGCCATCGCGCGCGCGCCGGCGCCGATTGCCTTGACGATGTTGTGGTAGCCCGTGCAGCGGCACAGGTTGCCCTCGAGCGCCTCGCGAATTTCCTGCTCCGAGGGGTTCGGGTGGCCTTTCGCGAAGTCGATCGCGTTCATCACCATGCCCGGCGTGCAGAAGCCGCATTGCAGGCCGTGGTGCTCCTTGAACGCGGCTTGCATCGGATGCAGCGTGCCATCGGGCTTGGCGACGCCCTCGATGGTCATGATGTCGGCGCCCTCGGCCTGCATCGCGAGAATCGAGCAGGATTTCACCGCCTTGCCGTTCATGCTGATCGTGCAGGCACCGCATTGCGCGGTGTCGCAGCCGACGTGCGTGCCGGTGAGCCGCAGCGTCTCGCGGATGTAGGTCACGAGCAGCGTGCGCTCTTCCACCTCCGCCGTGGCGGGCTTACCGTTGACCTTCATGGAAACCTTGATCGCCATGCTGCCTCCTTCGGATGGCTCGTTGCCAACTACGCAATTCGGGGGACGTGCATCCTAGCCAAGCACTGACGCGGCGGCAATGCTGCGCCGCGGCATGCGGGTCGAGTCAGGCTGCGGGAAGCCTGCCGAAAGCTTCGGCGCCGCCGGGCGACTTGTGCCGCTTGCCTGCGCGGGCCGGGACGTGCGATACCGCACATACCGCGCGGCAGTTGAACTCTAGTCTGTCTGCGCGCGCGGCAGCGGAGGGAGACGGTCAGGCATGAAGCGAGTTTGGATCTGGTTGATCGTGCTTGGCTTCGTGGCCGCGGCAGGCGCGGGCTATTACTTCTACGCCGATCAAAGTCCGCAGGCGTCCGACAAGGCAGCCGTGCCCGGCAAAGGTTCCGGCAGGGGCGGCCGCGGCGGTGCCAACGTGCCGGTGGTGGCGGTCCCCGCCGCAACCGCCGACGTCGGCGTGCAGCTGGAGGGCCTGGGCACGGTCACGCCCGTGGCCACGGTCACGGTGCGCAGCCGCGTCGACGGGCAGTTGATGCGCCTGCGCTTCAAAGAGGGCGACGCGGTGCGCTACGGCGACCTGCTCGCCGAAATCGACCCGCGTCCCGCGCAGGTACTGCTTGCCCAGTCCGAGGGGGCGCTCGCGCGCGACCAGGCGTTGCTCACCAACGCGCGTGTGGACCTGGACCGCTACAAGACGCTGTTCCAGCAGGATTCGATCGCGCGCCAGCAACTCGACACGCAGGAGGCGCTGGTACGTCAGTACGAGGCCGTCGTGAAGATGGACCAGGCGACGATCGCGAACTCACGCCTGCAGCTCGACTACACGCGCATCACCGCGCCCATCGGCGGGCGCCTGGGCCTGAGGCAGGTGGATCTGGGTAACATCGTGCGCGCGGGCGACGTCAACGGCCTGGTGGTGATCACGCAGCTGCAGCCGATCACCGTGATCTTCACCATCCCGGAGGACAACCTGCCGGTGGTGATGAAGAAGCTCAAGAGCGGCGACCGGCTTCCAGTCAACGCCTTCGACCGCGCCGGCAAGGTGCAGCTCGCCTCGGGCGCGCTGATCACGGTAGACAACCAGATCGACCCGGCCACGGGCACGGTCAAGCTCAAGGCGCAGTTTTCTAACGAGGACAATCAGCTCTTCGCCAACCAGTTCGTCAACATCCGCATGCTGGTGGACACCAGGCAGAACGCTACCGTCGTGCCCACGGCCGCCGTGCAGCGCGGCACGCCCGGCACCTTCGTCTACGCGGTGGACAAGGAAACCAAGGTGGTGAGCATCCGCCGCGTGCGGCTGGGCCCCGTGCAGGGCGACCTGGTCGCGATCGAGGAAGGCATCCAGCCCGGCACGCTGGTGGTGGTGGATGGCGCGGACAAGCTGCGCGAGGGCGCGGTTGTGGAGATGGTGGTGCGCGACACGTCGCCGCCGAAGGAGGTGCGCCGCAAGCGAGGGGAGAAGGGCGGCGGAGGCGAAAAATCCGAACAGCAGAAGATGTCTCCTGAAGACCGCGCAAAGCGCTGGCAGGAGATGAACGCTCGCATCGACAAAGGCGAGTTCGGGGAAGAAATCAAGAAGCTTCCAGAGGAAGAGCGGAAGCAGCGCATGAGGGAATTGCGCGGTAGCAAGAAGCAGTAGCGCCGTGAACCCATCGCGCCCGTTCATCCTCCGGCCGGTGGCGACATCGCTGTTCATGCTCGCCATCCTGCTGTCGGGTATCGTCGCCTACCGGCTGCTGCCGATCTCCGCGCTGCCGCAGGTGGACTACCCGACCATCCAGGTGGTGACGCTGTACCCGGGCGCGAGCCCTGACGTGATGACTTCCTCGATCACCGCGCCGCTGGAGCGCCAGTTCGGGCAGATGCCGGGACTGAACCAGATGTCCTCGCAGAGCTCGGGCGGCGCCTCGGTGATCACGCTGCAGTTTTCCCTCGACCTGAGCCTGGACATCGCCGAGCAGGAGGTGCAGGCGGCGATCAACGCCTCGGGCTCCTTCCTGCCGCAGGACCTGCCGATGCCGCCGC
>JANNLM010000208.1:0-3378 GCA_031396825.1 Gammaproteobacteria bacterium
TTCGGCGCGGTCAACGAGCTCGGCGTATTCGCCATGACCGACACCGGTCTCAAGGAGGTCAGCAATCCGTCGGCGCTGTTCCTGTCGCGCCACGAGCAGCCGGTGCCGGGCAGCGTCATCACGGTGACGCGCCAGGGCAACCGGCCGCTGCTGGTGGAAGTGCAGGCGCTGGTGGATCCCACGCGCCTGGAGATCCCGCGGCGCGTGACGCTCGGCCTCGAGACCAACCGCTTGCACATGCTGCTGGCGGTGCTGCACCGCCACGGCGGCGTGTCGCTGGGCGACCAGGACGTGTTCGCCAATGTCGTCGGCGGCATGCGCATCCAGGAGACCGCGGCCGACCTGCCGCTGCTGGTGGCGGCGATGTCGAGCTTCCGCGGCAAGGCCGTCGCCGCCGACACCATCGTGTTCGGCGAAGTCGGGCTGGCCGGCGAGATCCGCCCGGTCGCCGGCGGCGAGGAGCGCCTGCTCGAGGCGGCCAAGCAGGGCTTCAAGCGCGCGATCGTGCCGGAGGCCAACAAGCCGCGGAAGAACGCGAAACTCGACATCGAGGTGCAGCCGGTCGCGCGCCTGCGTCAGGCTCTCGAGATGCTGTAGGCCAGCCCAAGCGCGGCGCAGGCCGCCAGCGTGCGGAGGATGCCGGCGTCGTAACGCACCAGCGCGATGGCCGCGCCCGCGGTGATCAGCGCCGCCATCCAGTCGAAGCCGCCACCGGCCGGCCACAGCACGTGGCCGGCGAAGAACAGCGCCAGGTTCAGGATCACGCCGACCACCGCGGCGGTGACCGCCGTCAGCGGCGCGGTGAACGTGAGGTCCTCGCGCGTGGCCTCGACCAGCGGTCCGCCGAGCAGGATGAACAGGAAGGACGGCAGGAAGGTGAAGAACGTCGCCACCAGCGCGCCGGCCAGGCCTGCGCCGAGGTACCCCACGAAGGCGACCACGATGATGAGCGGCCCCGGCGTGGTTTCGCCGAGCGCCAGGCCGTCCATCATCTGCGTCGCCGACAGCCAGCCGTACTTCACCACCGCGGCCTGCACCACGTAGGGCAGCACGGCGTAGGCGCCGCCGAAGGTCAGCAGCGCGGCGCCGGTGAAGAACGCGCCCATCTGCGCGAGCGCGTGGTCCGTGCCGAGCGCCAGGACCAGGCCGCCGCAGGTCGCGCCCCACAGCGCAAGGCCGGCGGCCAGCACCAGGACGAAGCGCGAGCGTGAGGGGAGCGCGTGCGCCGGCGGCGGCGTGTCGTCGTCAATCAGCGCCGGGCCGGCGCTGGCCGCACCCGCTGCGTGCCCGGCGCCGGCAAAGCGCGCCGGCGCAAGCCGCCCGCCGATCCAGCCGAGCGCCAGGGCGCCGACGATGATCAGCGGGAAGGGCGCGTCGGCGAAGAAGATCGCGGCGAAGGCGAGCACGGCGAGCGCCCACAACACCGGGTCGCGCAGCGCACGCCGGCCGATGCGCCACGCCGCGTGCAGCACGATGGCCGTGACTGCGGGCTTGAGGCCGTACAGCACGCCGGCGACGACCGGCACCTGACCGAAGGCGACGTAGATCCACGACAGCGCGATCAGCAGCAGCAACGACGGCAGCACGAACAACACGCCTGCGGCGATGCCGCCGCGCGTGCCGTGCAGCAGCCAGCCGATGTAAGTCGCCAGCTGCTGCGCCTCCGGCCCGGGCAGCGCCATGCAGTAGTTCAGCGCGTGCAGGAAGCGGCGCTCGGAGAGCCAGCGCCGCCGCACCACCAGCTCGTCGTGCATGATCGCGATCTGGCCGGCCGGCCCGCCGAACGAGATGCAGCCCAGGCGCAGCCACCAGCGCAGCGCCTGGGCGAAGCTCGCCGCGTTCGGCGGGGCCTCCATCACCGGTAGCTCATGATCGTCGACGGATACCAGCTGTGGCGCTCGTGCTCGAGGTGCTTGCACCAGGTGTACAGCGCCTCGTAGATCGTCATGCCGACGTCGAGCATCTGGTGGTCGTCCGGGATGTTGGCCGACAGGCCGAGGCTGATGGCGAGCAAGCCGGGAGCCTGCGGCGATTTCGCCAGCGTGTCGGTGTCGGCGGCACGCACGATGTCCGCGAGCCGGTCGAGCGCCGGATCCTGCAGGCCGTACTTCCTGAGCACCGCGTCAAAGCTGCACAGCGGTCCGTTGTGGGTGAGTTCCACGCCGGGCACGTCGTAGGGAATCGCCTCCTGCCGCCGCGCCTCGTCCAGCACCTTGCCCGGCGGCACGTACAGGAACTCGGCTTGCGGGTCCACGAAGCGCCGGATCAGCCAGGGGCAGGCGATACGGTCGATCTTGGGTCGTTCGCGCGTAATCCATTTCATCGAAAGTCTCCCTCACTTGGGGCAAGGGGAGGCGCGACGGGGCAACAAAAAAGCGTCCACGTTCCCTCCAGCCGTTGCCGGTTGAAGGCAGAACTTGGACGCGCACACCGCAGGATCCGCGCATCTGACGGGGCGCCTGCCGCGGACCCCGTTTGCAAAGGCTACGCCCGTGCCATCATTCCGCGCAACCGCCCGGAGACCCGCCGATGACGAACCTCGCTCTCGCCGCCCTCGCGTTCACCGCCATGCACCTGCTGATCTCGGGCACCGCGGTGCGCGGCGTGCTGGTCGCGCGCACGGGCGAGCGCGCATTCCAGGGACTCTTTTCGCTCGCCTCGGTCGTGGTGCTCGGCTGGCTGATCTGGGCCTACGCGCAGGCGCGCGTGCCGGAACCGACCGCGCTGGCCGAGTGGCGCTGGCTCGCCGCGGTGCTGACCTTGGTGGCGTTCGCGTTCATCGTGCTGGGCTTGCTGACGCCGGGCCCGACCCTCGTCGGCGGCGAGAAGCTGATGAACCGCGAAACCCCGGCGCGCGGCATCCATCGCATCACCCGCCATCCGTTCCTGTGGGGCGTCGCGCTCTGGGCGCTGGTGCACGCGGCCTGGAACCCGCAGGCGGCGAACCTGTTGTTCTTCGGCACCTTCATCGTGGTCGCGGGTGCGGGCACGTTCTCGCTCGACGCCAAGCGGGCGCGCGCCTACGGCGAGCCCTGGCGGCGTTATGCCGGCCTGACCTCCAACATCCCGTTCGCCGCGATCGCGCAGCAGCGCAACACGCTGGTGCTGCCGGAATTCGGCTGGATCAAGCCGGGCGTGGTCGTCGCGGTGTATGTGGCGTTCGTGCTGCTGCACGGCCGCTTCTTCGGACTGCCCGCCCTCTGAATCGCCCTAGGCCGCGGCCGGCCTGGCCGGCGTCGGCGGGCGGATGCGCGCGGTGCGCACCGCGTTGGCCTGCGTCTCGGTGATCTCGATGACGTAGTCGCGCACGCGCACCTGCTTGCCGGGCTTGGGGATGTCCTCGAGCTGCTCGAGCACCAGGCCGTTGACCGTGCGCGG